>JANOAP010000267.1:0-6020 GCA_031411175.1 Rhodoferax sp.
GTGTTTGGCACCATGGCGGCGCGCTTTAACGACGATGGCGTGACCGCGCTGTACCAGGCCATGAAGCCCCGGCTGGTGGCGCTGGGCCTCAAGCTGGACCAGGGTGCGAAAGGCGGTGTGGCCAGTCCGGGCATGTTGCCCGTAATCACCGTGCGCCACAGCACCAACCAGACCCCTGTTGTGCCCGCCGCGCGCACGCGCTACCTGGCCGAGATCGGCGACACCGTGCGCGGTTACAAAAAGCGCACCAGAGCCCAGGCGAAACTGGTTCGTGAAATCCAGCAATTGCGTGAAACCACGCGCATGCTGCGCGAGTCCAACCCCGACAAAACCCGCGCGGTGGAAGCGGTGACCGATTTGGCGGTTCAGCGCGAAGTCGATGTGGGAGCCGCAGAGCGCAAGCTGCTGGCTCAGTGGCCCGAAATGCAGAAGGCCTACGCGGGCGACGAATACGTGGTGAAGATCCGCGACAAGGAAATCCGTACCGCACTCACCACCAAATCACTCTCCGGCACCACCATCCGCAAGGTGGCGCTGCCGCAATATGAAGACCATGGCGAAATCCTGAAGTGGCTGATGCTGGACAACGTGCCCGGCAGCTACCCCTACACCGCAGGCACCTTTGCCTTCAAGCGTGAAGGCGAGGACCCGACCCGCATGTTCGCGGGTGAGGGGGATGCGTTTCGAACCAACACCCGCTTCAAGTTGCTCTCCAGCGGCATGGCGGCCAAGCGCCTGTCCACTGCGTTCGATTCGGTCACGCTGTACGGCAACGACCCCGACCCGCGGCCCGACATCTACGGCAAGGTGGGCAACAGTGGCGTGAGCATTGCGACGCTGGACGACATGAAAGTGCTCTATGGCGGGTTTGACCTGTGCAGCCCGTCCACCAGCGTGAGCATGACCATCAACGGGCCCGCGCCCAGCATTCTGGCCATGTTCATGAACACAGCCATTGACCAGAATATCGAGAAGTTCAAGACTGACAACGGACGCGATCCAACCGACACTGAAGCCCAGAAAATCCGTGAATGGGTTTTGGCCAATGTGCGTGGCACCGTGCAGGCTGACATCCTGAAAGAAGACCAGGGCCAGAACACCTGCATCTTCAGCACCGAGTTTTCACTGAAGGTGATGGGTGACATCGCCGAGTACTTTGTGCACCACGATGTGCGCAACTTCTACAGCGTGTCCATCAGCGGCTACCACATTGCAGAAGCCGGGGCCAACCCCATCAGCCAACTGGCGTTCACGCTGAGCAATGGCTTTACGTTTGTGGAGGCGTACATGGCGCGCGGCATGCATGTGGACGACTTTGCGCCAAACCTGAGCTTCTTCTTCAGCAACGGCATGGACCCCGAATACACCGTGATGGGCCGCGTTGCGCGCCGCATCTGGGCCGTGGCCATGAAGGAGAAGTACGGTGCCAACGAACGCAGCCAGAAGCTCAAGTACCACATCCAGACCTCGGGCCGCAGCCTGCACGCGCAGGAAATCCAGTTCAATGACATTCGCACCACCTTGCAGGCGCTGATCGCGATCTACGACAACTGCAACAGCCTGCACACCAATGCGTTTGACGAAGCCATCACCACGCCCACCGAAGACAGCGTGCGCCGCGCCATGGCCATCCAGCTCATCATCAACCGCGAGTGGGGTCTGGCCAAAAATGAGAACCCGTCACAAGGCGCGTTCATCATTGAAGAGCTGACCGAGCTGGTCGAAGAAGCCGTGCTGCTGGAGTTTGAGCGCATTGCGGAGCGTGGCGGTGTTTTGGGCGCGATGGAAACCGGCTACCAGCGCGGCAAGATTCAAGACGAATCCATGCACTATGAGATGCTCAAGCACACGGGCGAGTTGCCCATCATCGGCGTGAACACATTCCGCAACCCGCATGGTGACGCGGTGCAAGACAAGCTGGAGCTGGCCCGGTCCACCGATGATGAAAAGCAGAACCAGCTCAAGCGGCTGGCAGATTTCCACGCCACGCACGCCAAGGAGTCACCGGCGATGCTGAAGCGCCTCCAGCAGGCCGTGATCGAAAACAAGAATGTGTTCGATGTGCTGATGGACGCCGTGCGGGTGTGCTCTTTGGGACAGATCACCAACGCCTTGTTTGAAGTGGGTGGGCAGTACCGGCGGAATATGTAGGCAAGTCTATGTGAAATGAGCGCAGCGCTAGTCAGCGCGCCTGAATGGGTGTCTAATTGTTACAGGTCAAAAACAACCTGGAGAATCCCATTTGAAAAAGGCAAACTCTAGCTCCCACTCCGCAATCCTGCCGCTACGTGTTGCACAAGTTCCCCAAACAGTTGTTCGCGTACTTGCCGGTCTTATCACTGCGTGCAGCGTTGTCGCTGTGAGCACGGCATGGGCGCCGTTGTGGGCGCAAGCATTTCCAAATAAGCAAGTACGCATCATCCTGGGGGTCACTTCGGGCAACCCGGGTGATGTACGCGCAAGGCAAATCGCCGCGAAGTTCCCTGAAGTCTTTGGTCAAAGCCTGATTGTCGAGAATCGGCCTGGGGGAAACAGCTTTATCGCCGCCGAAGCAGTTGCGCGCGCACCGGCTGACGGCTACACGCTGCTGTTGGGCAATAGCCCAACGCATAGTGTCAACCCATGGGCATTTCGAAAGATGCCTTACCGCGACGTGGAGGATTTCGCGCCAGTGACCCTGGTCAGTGCAGGCCCCTTGATCATGGCGGTCAATGCCGCTCTTCCCGTGCGCACCGTTGGTGAGTTGATCATATTGGCGAAAGCTAAGCCGGGCGAACTCAATTACGGCATTGGCGGGACGCGCGGTACGGCAAGTGTGGCAATGGAACAGATCAAACGGGCAACCGGCGTCAACATCGTTGGCGTGCCCTACAAAGCCCCGGGTGCTGACCTGATGGATGCCGTCGCGGGGACGATATCAATCACATTCAATTTTTGGTCAATTCTGGAACCACAGGTGATAGCGGGAAAGCTTAAAGTCCTCGCCGTGGCGGCCCCATCACGCCTTGCGGCGGTGCCTGATTTGCCCACTTTTGCCGAAGCAGGCATCGCTGGCGTTGAAGTCTTTGGCTGGCAAGGCATTTACGCGCCTGCCGGAACGCCGCGCGATGTGGTTGATCGCTTGCAAAAGGGTATTGCACAGATACTCCAGGCCCCTGCATTGCGGGATGAACTGGTCAGGACGGGCGCCATTGTTGGGGGTAATAGCCCGGAGGAATTTGCCGCATTCGTGCGGACGGACAAAGCTCGGATGGGCAAGGCGTTTGCGGATATGGGGATGACCCCCGAGTAACCTGACCTCGAGACCCATATTGATGTGCTGATGGACGCCGTGCGGGTGTGCTCTTTGGGGCAGATCACCAACGCCTTGTTTGAAGTGGGTGGGCAGTACCGCAGAAATATGTAGCGGCGGCACTGCGCCGGAATCAACCGCCCTTTTTAGGACGCTTGCCGGGGTTCTTCTTGTTATTGGTGGCGGTGCCACGCTCCAGGCTGCGCAGTTGGCCGCGTGGGGCGGTGAAATTCACGCCTTTTGGAGCCACTGGGCGGGGGGTTGCTTTGCGTTCAGCTTCGGTGCGAGGGGCTTTTGCCATGGAAATACTCCGGTGAAATAGAAGTTGAGGGAAATCGGGAAAAGTCTATGATTATCTCGCACTTATCTCATACAACCCAAGCTCGAATCATGGCCCTGCTTAACGACACCGAAATCGCCCAATATCACGCGCGGGGCTATCTGATTCCGGGGTTACGCCTGCCAGCTGCGCGAATCGACCATTTGCGCGCAACGCTGGACCAGCTGATTCGCAACAACCCGGGCGTGCGGCCCGAGAAACTGGTCAGCGCCCACGTGGTGGGGCAGGGCGACGGCAGGAATGATGAAGGCGTGAAGGGCAGCAAGGACTTCCTTGACCTGGCCATGGAGCCCGACATCCTGGACAGGGTTGCCCAACTCATAGGGCCTGACATCATCCTTTGGGGCTGCCATGTGTTCTGCAAGCCCGCCGGGGATGGCCACGAGACGCCGTGGCATCAAGACGGCCACTACTGGCCCATGCGGCCTCTGGCCACGTGCACGGTCTGGGTGGCATTGGATGAATCCACCACCGAAAACGGCTGTTTGCGCGTGATTCCGGGTTCGCACCGTTCAAAAATAACCCACCCGCACCTGCTGGAAGACCGTGAAGACCTGGTGT
Source organism: Rhodoferax sp. (assembly GCA_031411175.1). GTDB lineage: Bacteria > Pseudomonadota > Gammaproteobacteria > Burkholderiales > Burkholderiaceae_C > JANYCG01. The sequence continues at coordinate 4,194 of JANOAP010000267.1, forward strand.
TGAGTCAGCGTACTGCCGACGATGCATTCAACGAGGGCGATGCGGTGGACCTGCAATTGCAACCCGGCCAGATGTCCATGCATGACGTCTACATGATTCATGGTGCCAAGGTCAACCACTCTGCCAAGCGCCGTGCCGGTGTGGCCTTGCGCTACATGCCGGGCACTTCGGTGTTTGAGCGCAACCTCAACCCGGCGGATGGGAAATCCGGCGTTTCGGTGGCGTTTGCGACCCGGCCTTTGTGGCTCTTGCGGGGTGAAGACAAGACCGGGCGCAACGACTTCAAGGTCGGGTTCCCGGCGACTTAGCGACCCACACGCCGCTCAGTGAGTTGCGCGCAACGGCAGGTTGAGAAGCAGGTTTTGTGGTTTGAGCCTGACGACTTTGTCGGCGGTCATGGACAGCGCCAGATAGACCGGCTTGCCCGCCACGTCGGCCCGCATTTCCAGCGGGTTGGCAAACTCCAGGCGAAACAGGCTCAGCAAACGCTGCATGCGCACAGACTCAACCGGACGGTCTTTATACAGGTCATTCAGCAGCGAGGTGGACGACACGTCCAGCCCGATATGCCAGCGCCAGTTGGCGTCCTCAATTTTCTGCTCCGGCTTGATGCGGACCTGCACCCCCAGAAAATGTGCAACCCATTTCTCCAGCACGCGGGCCAGCGCGGCGAGGCCGGACCTTGCGCGCGTCATGGTGAACGTCAAGCCATGGCTGAGGTCGTTGGTGACTTCGTGGGTGAGGTCAAGCAGAAAGTTGTGGCGCTCGCCAGAATTCCAGAAGCGCGCCGCATTCGCTGGCGTCAAGACCTCCAGATTGACAGCCCGCAGCGGTGCGTTGCTTTGTGCCAGCAATCGCCCTATGTCGCCCAGACCACCGGTTTCGTTGAGCATATCGAGCACCACCTGGTCGCCGCTGAGAATCTGGCCGTCCTGCGTGTAAATGCGTTGAGGTCGAAAGAGCATCTCACCCGCGCGAACCTCGAACGCATCGCCGGAGCCCCCCAGCACATTGCGCAAACAGGCCTGGGCGACCAGATCCATGAACAGCGGTGGTATGTCGATGCTGCCTGAACGCAGCAGCCCCAGGTAGTAGGCCTCCAGCGTGCCCGCTTTCAGCAGGCCATCGCGAAACCGCAGAAACAGCGCGTAGTTGGCCCGGGCGTCGGTGTCAGCGATGGTATTTAGTCTGGCATGGCTGACGATCTGGGTGGGTGCTTCATGCAGCGCTGAATGCAGGGCAGTCTCGGCGGCGCAGGACTCTTCAACCAGGGCCAGCTCTGGCCGGGCCAGAAACAGCCGCAAGTAGTCGTTGGTGGGTACCAGCCAGCCGCGTGCATTGTGCTGCAGCTGGGCAAAGCCGCTGGAGGGCCAAATGTCTTGCATGGAAAATAGATTCAATCTTTGCTGGCACGCCATACCGACGCGAGGGACTTGATGGTCTGCCAGACCGACACGCGTTCATCCGACAGTGCGTCCAGAAAATCCGACAGGCGTTTGGACTTGGCCATGGTGTAGATCGTCAAGGCGGTGGTAACAAAAAACACGATTCCAAAAATGACAATGCGCCGACTCATCGGGGACTCCGCTTCGGCCAGCAGGTTCATGCCCAAAAAGCCGGTGGTCACGGTGCCAATCAGGCCAAAAATGGTGACTACCGTCAGCCGCACCACGGTATTGGCCTGGCGGCGCAGGCTGTCGGCATCCAGGTAGCTGTTCATGTCGGCAATGCGCTCCTTCACTTCGGCATACAGCGGGTCCAGCCCGAGGTGGTTGGCGCACATGTGAAACAGCGCCCGCGCCTGCGCCTGCTCGGCGACTTCATGGA
>JANOAP010000268.1:0-4109 GCA_031411175.1 Rhodoferax sp.
TCCATACGCCGCTGGCTTGCAGTTGCAGGGGGCTGTGGTCGTCGAACAGCTCGGCCATTTTGCCGATGCGCGCCAGCGTCTCGCCATTGCGCACCACCGTGCTCTGGCAAAAACCGCACACGGCGTGCGTGGACTGCGCGCTAAGAAAATTGACCGGCGCACCGCAGCCGGGGCAGGGTGCCTGGTAACTGCGCTGGGAGGTTTCAGTGCCCATGGGTCGGAGTTGTCATTGCGAGGCTGCAGGCCGTGGCAATCTACTCTCTCCTGACAAGGCGATGGATTGCCACACTACGCTCGCAATGACGAAATGGCTGCCTTAAATAAGCTTCTTCAGCAGCTCTGCTTTCTTGGCATCAAACTCTTCCTGCGTGAGGATGCCCTTGCCTTTAAGGTCGCCCAGCTTTTCGAGCGTGGCCATCACGTCTTCGGCCTTCACGCCCACGGCCTGCACTGCGGGTGCCGCGGTGGCACCACCGCCTTGCAAACCGGCTGCCAGGTTTTGCGCCAGCACCTGACCCAGCGCCACACCGGCCCCCAGGCCCATGGCATCGCCCGCAATGCCGCTGCCCCCACCACCTTCGGCAAATTTCGGAATCGCCTGCGCCGTCTGATACTGCATGAACTTGCCCATGTCGTCGCCGACCATGCCCATGCCGATTTTCTGGTCCAGGATTTTCTGCAATTCTTCGGGCAGCGAGACGTTTTGCACCGTCATGCCGTCAAGCTTCAGGCCGATCTTGGCGAACTCGGGGGCGAGCTGCGTGGTCAGCGCTTGCGCAAACATGAGCTGGTTGGAGGCCAGGTCCAGAAACGGAATGCCGCTGCTGGCAATCGCATTACTGATGTTCTGCAGCACCAGGCCGCGCAACTGGCCATCCAGATCAGCCACGCCATAGCTGCCGCGCGTGCCCGAGATTTCGGTGTGGAACAGCTTGGGGTCGGCAATGCGGAAGCTGTAGTTACCAAAGGCCCGCAGGCGGATGGCACCAAAGTCCTTGTCGCGGATGGTGATGGGCTGGGGCGTGCCCCATTTTTGGTCCACCTGCTGGCGCGTGCTGAAGAAGTACACATCGCTTTTGAACGGCGACTCAAACAGCTTGTCCCAGTTCTTCAGGTAGGTCAGCACCGGCAGGGATTGCGTGCTGAGTTTGTGCGTGCCCGGGCCAAACACATCCGCCACCTTGCCCTCGTTCACAAACAGCGCCACCTGGGATTCGCGCACGGTGAGCGAGGCACCGTTTTGAATCTCCATGTCGGCCATCGGGAAGCGCCAGGCCAGTGTGCCATCAGACTCCTCCGTCCACTGGATGATGTCTATGAACTGTTTCTTGATAAAGTCCATGAGTGCCATGTGCTGCTCCTGTCTGGTTAACAACGGAATCTGATGATACTCGCGCTTAGGCACTCTACCAACCTGTCTGACTCCTGATGAAATACATTGCGCTGCCCTTGCCCCGGATCGAGCTGGGCAAACCTGTGCCGGTGAATGTGTGGGACGCGCATGGCACGCTGCTGATCCGCAAGGGCCAGGCCATCCTGAATGAGCATCACAAGGAGGTGTTGCAACAACACGGCGCGTGCGCCACCGAGCCGGACTTCAAGGCCTGGCAGCGCGCCTATGACCGCCAGATCTACGCCCTGTTTCGCGATGGTGCCAGCATCGGCCAGATTTCCAGGTCACTCATGCCGACCGAGATTCTCGACATTGACTATGTCGTGGGCTTTGACGTCAAGGGCGGCTGGCTCGATCTGCACGAAGTGCTCAACGGTCTGCTCTACCAGGGAGCGGCCGCGCGCAACGCCCTGGAGCGCCTGGAGGGCATCCACGCACGCGCGGCCAAGCTGGTGCAGGCCAATGCCGATGACTGCCTGTTCACCCTGTTCCAGCTATTGCCGGACCGCTCTGTGCCCTACAGCGCCAAACATGCGCTGTTGTCGGCCACCCTGTGCGAGTTGACCGCACGCAAGCTGGAAGTACCGGACTACGTGCGACCGGTTCTATTTCAATCAGCACTGATGATGAACATTGCCATGGCCAGAGAACAAGACGAGATGGCGCGCCAGACGATTGCGCTCACACCGGCGCAAAAGGCTTTGATCCAGGAACACCCGCAGCGCAGCGTTGAAGTGCTGCGCGGGTTTGGCGTGGTCAATGGCGACTTGCTGGACATGGTGGGCGGCCATCGCGCGCAGGACCATTTCAGTGGCCAGGCCAGAAATCTGGCGTGCTGCCAGATCCTGAGCGTGGCAGACCAGTTCATCGCCAAGATGGCCGCGCGCGCTACCCGGCCCGGGCTGTCGGCCATCAGTGCCGCCAAGTCGATGTTCACCGAGACCGACCCCGACATGGTCCGCATCGGCTCAGCCATGACCACGGCGGTCGGTTTCTATCCGCCGGGCACTTACGTCACGCTGGCCAATGGCGAGACTGCCGTGGCCGTGCGCCGGGGTGCAACGGCCCATTCGCCGCTGGTTGCCAGCCTGATTGACGCCAAGGGCAATGCTTTAGCGCAGTACGTGGGCCGCGACACCCGCGACAAACAATTCGCCGTGACGGCACCCGTCAGCCCGGACGTGTTGAAACTGAAGGTCAATGCCGAGAAGATTGACAAGGCGATGAGTCGGCTTGGGGCTGAGCGCTGAGGTGCTGTACTGCACTGTGTGCCTGTCTATGCCTTTGGTTTCCAGCGTTTGAGCAGCAACGCATTGCCCATCACGCTGACCGAGCTCATCGCCATCGCAGCACCGGCCACCACGGGGTTCAGGCACCCCATCGCAGCCAGCGGTATGCCGGCGGCGTTGTAGGCAAAAGCCCAAAACAGGTTCTGGCGGATCTTGGCCACCGTGCGGCCAGAAATGTCCAGCGCAGCCGCCACCAGCAGCGGGTCGCCACGCATGAGCGTGATACCGGCCGCGTGCATGGCCACGTCGGTGCTACCACCATCAGGGTTGGCCATGGCCATGCCCACATCGGCGGCGGTCAACGCCGGTGCGTCGTTGATGCCGTCACCCACCATGGCGACTGTGTGCCCCCCTTCTTTCAGCTTGATCACCTGCGCAGCCTTGTCCCCCGGCAACACCTCGGCCATCACTTCGCCCTCTTCCGGGCGCAGGCCCAGGCGGCGGGCCATGGCTTCGGCCGCGCCCTTGTTGTCGCCGGAAATCATCACGGTCTTGATGCCGCGCGCACGCAACGTGGCCAGCGCCTCTTTGGCACCCGGCTTGGGCTCGTCACCAAAAGCCATCAGTGCGCGAAGTGTCAGCCCGGAGGTCGTGCGTTCAGCCATCGCCGAGACTGTGGCACCCTGAGTTTGCAGGTCGGCGGCCTGGGCTGCCATGGCGGTGAAATCAACACCCAGCTCTTCCATCCAGCGCAGGCTGCCGATCAGGAAGCTGCGCGCACCGACCTCGCCTTCCGTGCCCCGGCCCGGCACAGCACGCACGTCGGCGGGCATCTGTACGCTCAGGCCCTGTTCTTTCGCGCTGGCCACCACCGCGCGGGCCAGGGGGTGCTCGCTTCCGCTTTGCAACGCGGCGGCAATCTTCAGGGCTTCGCTGCCATCCATGTCGAACACCGGTAAAAGCGCTATCAGTTTCGGCCGGCCCAAAGTCAGCGTGCCGGTCTTGTCAAACGCCACCACGTCGACCTTGTGCGCGAGTTCCAGCGCCTGTGCGTCCTTGATCAAAATGCCGTATTTGGCCGCCACACCGGTGCCCGCCATGATGGCCGCCGGTGTGGCCAGCCCCAACGCACAGGGGCAGGCAATCACCAGCACGGCCACGGCGTGAATCACGGCCAGCTCAAAGGCATGGCCGCTAAGCCACCAGCCCAGCAAGGTGACGAGCGCAATGACCAGCACCACCGGTACGAACACTGCGCTGACCTGATCCACCAGCCGCTGGATGGGTGCCTTGGCGGCCTGCGCGTCTTCCACCAAGCGGATGATGCTGGACAGCACCGTCTCGCTGCCCACAGCGCTGACCTGCATGACGACACGGCCATCGCCGTTGATGGAGCCGCCAGTCAGCCGGGCCACCGGGTCACTGCCCGCATTCTTCTCCACGGGCAGCGGCTCGCCCGTGAGCATGGATTCATCCACCTGCGTGCG
>JANOAP010000269.1:0-11540 GCA_031411175.1 Rhodoferax sp.
GGGGCCGTTCACGTTGACCATGCCGGCCTGGATCTGGCCACCCAAGGTGATGGCGCGCCAGACATCGCTAGACATGATTGAGGCCGACAGGCCGTAGTCGCTGCCATTGGCCTTTTGCACGGCGTCCTGCTCGTCGTCGAAGGGTTCGATCAACACGACGGGGCCGAACACTTCTTCGCAATAGATGGGCGCGTTAGCCGGCACGTTGATGAGCACGGTCGGCTCAAAACAGCGACCATTTGCGTTTCCACCTGCAACCACGCGCGCGCCCATGGCTACGGCCTTGGTGATACCGAGTTTTACCTTGGCGACTGCGTCGTCATTGATCAATGGTCCGATTTTGGTTGCCGGATTTGCCGGGTCGCCGGGCTTGATGGCCTTGGCACGCTCAATAAACCGCTCCAGGAAATCATCAAAAAGCGGGCGCGCAACCAGGATCTTGCGCGTGTTCATGCAGATCTGGCCCTGGTGGAAAAACGACGCAAAAATGGCCGTGTCGACCGAATAGGCCAGGTCGGCGTCGTGCAACACCAGCATGGGGTTGTAGCCACCGAGTTCCAGCGCGATGCGCTTGAGATGTTTGCCGGCGCGCGCAGCCAACATTGAGCCGGTGGCCGACGAGCCTGTGAAGTTGTAGGCGCGCACGGCGCGGCTTTCAAACAACTGGTCGGCAATCGGGCCGACTTCGGCAGGCGCGTGCGTGATGACGTTGACCACACCGGGCGGAAAACCGGCTTCGTGCAGGATCTCACCGATGACCAGGCCGGCACAGATGGGCGCGTCCTCCGACGGCTTGAGCACGACTGTGTTGCCGCAGGCCAGCGGGCACACCACCGTACGCAGACCCAATGCGAGGGCACCGTTCCAGGGCGATATGCCCGCCACCACGCCCAGGGGCTTGCGGATGACCATGGCAAAGACGCCAGGGGTGTCCGAGGGCACGATCTCGCCACCGGACAGGTAGGGGTATCCTGCCGCCTGCCGAAGCAGCCCCGCCGACCACTGAATCTGAAAGCGGGAGTACGCGTTCGAAGCGCCTGTCTCCTGCGCCATGATGCTGACCAGCTCATCGGCGCGGCGCTCGACGATGTCGGCGGCATTGAGGAACAGCGCCTGACGGGCGCGTGCGCCCAGTTTGGCCCAGGCTGGAAAGGCCTGTTCGGCCGCATCAATCGCGCGCCTGGCATCGGCCGCGCTGGAGGCCGGAATCCGGGCAAAAACCTCGCCGGTGTAGGGATTGATGTCGTCGAAGGTCCGTCCTCTCTCTGCTGCTGCCCATTGGCCGCCTATCAGCTGCTGGTGGGTCCGTATTTGGGTGGCTGTGGCTGTTGCACTTGTCATGTCATTTCCTGTTGCAGGTGGGCGGTGGGTAGTGGGTCACTGGGGTTTGATGCCAGCTTTGGCTAGCAGGCCCGGCCAGCGCTGGTTCTCGGCCCGCACGAAGGCCTCAACATCGGGCGGCGAAAAAGCGATGAAGCTTCGTGAGCTCAAGTGCTCTTTGAATGCGGGCGTGGCTGCGACGGCGTCAACCGCCTGGCGCAGGCGCAACACGACCGGCCGGGGCGTGGCGGCGGGTACAAACAGGCCGGTCCAGCTGGACAGCACCAGTTCCGGCAATCCACTCTCCTTGAAGGTCGGCACATCGGGCAACTCGCGCGTGTCGCCGGAGGTCACGATCGCCCTCACCTTGCCGCTTTTGACAAAGGGTTGCGCGGTGCCGGTCGCATCAAAGAAAAGGTCGATGCGCCCCGCCAGGAGTTCGGTGTAGATGGGTGGAGCGCCCTTGAACTGCACCTCCAGCATGTCGATGCCAGCCAGGCTCTTGAACAGTGCCGCCCCCACCGTCTGCCCACTGCCCTGACCAGGCGTGCCGATGGTGAGCTTGCCCGGGTTGGCGCGTGCATAGGCAATCAATTCCGGCAGGGTCTTGGGCCCCAGGTCTGGCCGGGCGATCAGGGTGTAGCCGTTGGTCGAGACCAATTGCACCGGCACCAGGTCCCGCGTGGGGTTGTAGGGCAGATCCCGCGACAGCGCCGGGGCCTGTGCGATGCTGCCGACACCGCCCACCACCAGGGTGTAGCCGTCGGGCGCGCTCTTGACGGCATAGGCTGTCCCGACCACGGTGCCAGCGCCGGGCTTGTTCTCCACCACCACTGGCTGACCCAGCTCTTTGGCCAAACCATCGCCCAGCAGCCGCCCGAGGTAGTCATAGCTGCCCCCCGGCCCGACCGGAACGACGATGTTCAGCAACCGGGTTGGAAACGTCGACGCTGTCTGTGCGGTTGCTGAAAAGCAGGGAGCCGCCAGAACGATGGCGCTAAGAAGGGCATGGCGAATACGCATCGGATGTCTCCAGTCAGTTGAGTGTTTGTCGCCCAGCCACGGCAGGGCCGACTCGGCTTTGATGGCAAGTCTAGGGAGTGCATGAGAACGCCGTAAGATGTCAAAAGTGTTCCAATGATCGAATTTACTTATCAGCCATGAAACTGCATCAACTGCGCGCGGCACTGGCAGTGGCGGAGCACGGCAGCCTGCGCGGCGCGGCACGCGCGCTGGGCATGTCGCAACCCGCGCTCACCCACAACATTGGCGAACTGGAGCGGGAACTGGGCGCGCCCTTGTTCGAGAGGCGTGCACGCGGCATGACGACAACGCCCCTGGGAGAGCTGGTTTTACGGCGGGCCCGCACCATCACCAACGAAGCGCGCCATGTGCTCGAGGATGTGCAGCAGTATCTTGGAGGCGACAAAGGGGACGTGGCGGTATGCCTGTCTATCGTGGCCCATTTCGCGTTGTTGCCCGTGGCCTTGCCGCTATTTCAGCAGCGGTTCGGCAACGTGCATTTGCAGATCGTCGAGGGGTCGTTCCCGGCTGTAGAGAGCCGCTTGCGTGATGGCAGCATGGATTTCTACATCGGCCCGGCACCCAAACCCGCGCCGTCCCGTGAGTTCGCAGTTGAGAAGTTGTTCGACAACACACGGCGTGTGTTTGCGCGTCGTGGCCACCCACTGGCGGCAGCGCGTTCCTTGCGTGAACTGGGTGGCGCCAGCTGGATCACGACGGGCACGACCAGCGACGCCGAGGCTGAATTCAGCACCTTGTTCGTGCACAACGGCTTGCCGCCGCCTCGACTGGTGATCAAAGCAGAGTCCATGCTCAGCGCATTGATGACGCTGATGTCGTCCGATGCGCTGGCAATGACATTGCGCCAATACGATGAGTTTGAATTGACCCGGAGTGCATTGCAGGTCATCAACATCCAGGAGCCATTGCCGGCACCTTCAATCGTCATCGTGCGGCGCGCCGGGTTGCCATTGACGCCGGCGGCAGACTATTTGTGCGACATGTTCCGGCGTGCCAGCGCCCAGTATGTGTCCGCACGCCAGAAGTGAGGGGTGTCAATGAGGGGTATCAATCACGCCAGCACCTACGCAGCCAGTGATAACATATCTCCCATGTTTGCAGACGCACAAATGAACCCACGCTTCGCGCCATCCGGTGCGTTGGTGGCCAACGCGTGCGTCAGCAAATCAAAAAAACCAAAGCTCATCTGACCGGAGCTTGTGGTTCCGTCCTCAGATGAGCGATGGAACCACCACCCTGCCACCCCTGGCAAATTCCCTGGTACCCCTCGCGCATCTGAAAGACTGGTTTTCATCGGTCATGTTCCTGAAAGGATCAATGCGTGTGTACTTCTGACCATTCAACAGTCGGCCCTACAGCCGATTTCACGGGGCTGTGGCTGCCCCTGATCACCCCGTTTCGCAACGGCGCTGTAGACCATGCCGCCCTGGCCCGCCTGGTGGGGCATTACTCAAAAACCGGCGTGGCGGGCTTTGTCGCCTGTGGCTCAACCGGCGAAGCCGCGGCGCTGGACGACGATGAGCAGCTCGCCGTTCTGGCCACGGTGCTTGATGCAGCGAAGGGTCTGCCGGTGGTGATGGGCCTCTCTGGCTACCACCTTGGGCAGACGCTGGCCTGGGTCAAGCGGGTCTCGAAGCCGCCAGTGGCAGGTTTGCTGGTGCCCCCACCCCACTACATTCGCCCGTCGCAGGAAGGCCTGTTGCACTGGTTTAGGGCCATTGCAGACGCCTCTGAAGTGCCGGTGATGATCTACGACATTCCTGCCCGCACCGGCACGGTGATAGCGTGCGACACCATGCTGACGCTGGCGCAACACCCGAACATCCGCGCGGTGAAAGACTGCGGCGGTGATGCGGCCAAGACGCAGGCCTTGATTGCCGACGGCCGGCTTCAGGTGCTGGCAGGTGACGACGCGCAGATTTTCAGCGCCGTGGCGCTGGGCGGTGCCGGTGCCATCGCCGCCAGTGCCCATGTGCAGACTGGGCGTTTCGTCGACGTGATCCGGCTGCTGCGCCGGGGTGAAGTCGCCGCCGCACGCGCCGCCTGGTTGCCACTCGCACCGGTGATTGAAGCCATGTTTGCGGAGCCCAACCCTGCGTCCATCAAAGCCACACTGGCGCTTGAGGGCTGGATTGACAACGAGCTGCGTACGCCGATGATGCCGGCCAAGCTGCCCCCTTTTCTACCGCAATATGTGCCGCCTGTTGTAGCGCCCTCAGTCAACGCAGCGACGGCCTAGCCGCCGACCTTAACCGCCGGTGACTGGAGGAAAGAATGCGACCTCGGCACCGTCGGCCAGCGAGGCGGACTCCTCTGCCATCACCTGGTTGAGCGCCATGCGCAGGGTCTTGCCACGCGCGAGGCTGTGCGCGTAATCGCCGCCACGCGCAATCAGCTCGTCACGCAGGGCGGCCAGTGTTGTGGCACCGGTTTCCACTGGCTCGCTGCTGCGCCCCAGGGCTTCGCGGATCGACGCAAAGTATTTGACGGTGATTTTCATGGTCAACAAAGCGATGCCTGGCTGCGTCAGGTTTGCGTTAATTGAGCCAGTCGGCAAACGCAATGAACTGCACCACGTCGCCGTGGGCAATGGCGTGCCCTGCAGGGTTGTCCACCACACCGTCACCCCAGACAGCCGAAGTCAGCACACCTGAGCTCTGGTTGGGATACAAGTCCAGCCCACCCGCTGCATTGCGGCGAACCCGCAGGAATTCACGGCGCTTATCGGCCTTGGCCCACGTGAAATGGGCTTGGATAGCTATTGATTTAGTAGCAACGTCAGCAACACCCTGCATGCGCAGCAGAAACGGACGCACCAGCACCTGGAAGGTGATGAAGCTCGACACCGGGTTACCCGGCAGGCCCATGAAATGGGTGCGGCCCAGGCCCTCACCCAAGCCGTCCACGCCATTCCCACGGCCAATTTTTCCGTACGCAAACGGCTTGCCGGGCTTGATGGCGATCTGCCTCAGGTTGAGCTCACCCAGGGTTTGCACGGCGGGCTTGATGTGGTCTTCTTCACCGACCGAGACGCCGCCACTGGTGAGGATCAGGTCGTGGTCATGGGCCGCACGCTTGAGTGCCAGCAGTGTGGCGTCCAGCCGGTCCGGCACGATGCCGAAGTCAGTCACCTCGCAGCCCATGCGGCGCAGCATGGCACGCAAAAAGAACCGGTTGGAGTTGTAGATGGCACCGGGCTTCATGGCGTGTGGGGCCACGTCGCCGGGCATGACCAGCTCGTCCCCGGTGGAGAACAGCGCCACGCGCGGCCTGCGCGCGACCTGCAAATGGCTCATGCCGATGCTGGCCGCCAGCCCCAGCGCGGCGGGGTCCAGGCGCTCGCCTTGGGCCAGCACCACCGCGCCCTGCGTGACGTCTTCACCCGCACGCCGTATCCACTGGCCCGCTTTGGGCACCGCATTCACACGCACATCGCCCAAAGCCGCCTGGCTGCCGCCCTGCCCCGTGAGGCCGTTGACGACTTCGCAGTCTTCCTGCATCACCACGGCATCAGCCCCTGGGGGAATGGGCGCACCGGTAAAGATGCGGGCGGCACTGTGGGCACGCAGCGGCTTGCCATTGGCACCGGCCGCAATGCGCTGGCTCACCTGCAGCAGCACGCCAGCCTGCGCCACATCCGCGCTACGCACGGCATAGCCGTCCATGGAACTGTTGTCTTGCGGCGGCACCTGCAGGCTGGAGACCACGTCCTGCGCCAGCACGCGGCCATCGGCATCGAAGGTGGACACCGACTCACCGCCCGGCAGCACCTGGGCATGCCCCAGCAGCTCGGCCAGGGCGTCGTCAAGCGACATGAGCGGCGCGCGCGCGGTGTTTACTGGAGCACCTTCGTGCTGTGCACTGCGGTGCGAGCTTGCTTGGGGGCGGCCCGGCGCGGCGCTCATGCGTAAAGCTCCGCGTTGTACGCGAACCTGCCGGCGTTGGCCATCATCCAGTCCACCACGGCCTCGGCGTCGTTCAAGTCCAGCACAGGCCGTTGCGTCGCCTGGGGCAATTGATCGGGTGAGTCGGTGGCAATGGCCACGATGAAATCGTCATCCACATAGCGCGCCGCTCTGCCATTGACCGCCCGCCAGACCTCCAGCTTTTGCAGATCGCTTTGCTTGAAGCCTTCCACCAGAACCCAGTCCACGCCGTCGTACAGCTCGGCCAGCAGATGGTGAACCGTGAGCTGGGCCGGCTTCTCGAATTCGCGCACCAGCGCCAGACGCTTGTCAGACGCGACAACCACTTCAAATGCACCCGCAGCCCGATGGCGAAAGGTGTCTTTGCCTTCGTGGTCTATGTCGAACTTGTGGTGCGCATGTTTGACCACCGACACGCGCTGCCCGCGAGCGCGCAGCGCTGGAATCAGCCGCTCCACCAGCGTCGTCTTGCCCGAGCCAGAGTAGCCTGAGATGCCGATAACATTCATAGACCGTCAACCTTATCGCTACTTATTTGATAGCTTCTTAAGCTTATTTTGCAGGGGCTACAGGCCATATTCATTGACAGTTATGGCTGATGAAGGTCTTGACGGCGGCGGCGTCGGCCTTCATGGTGATCACGCGCTTGGGCAGGGCCTCAATGCCCTCAAATTTGGCGGGGCGCTCTGGCTCGCGGCCCAGCGCTTCCACGATGGTGGCGGCAAACTTGATGGGCAAGGCCGTCTCCAGCACGATCATGGGTACGCCAGGTTTGAGGTGCTCTCGGGCCACCTTGAGGCCGTCTGCCGTGTGCGTGTCAATCATCAGCCTGAACTTGTCAAACGTGTCACGAATGGTCGCGAGGCGGTTCGCATGCGTGCTCTTGCCGCTGACAAAGCCGTAGCGGCTGGCTGCCTGGGCAAAGGCCGGGTCGCGGCTGAGGTCGAACTGGCCCGATGACGACAGGGCATCGCCAAACAGCGCCTTCGTCTTCGCGCCTTCGCGGCCCAGCAGGTCGAACACAAAGCGCTCGAAGTTGGAGGCTTTGGAGATGTCCATGGACGGGCTGGAGGTCTCATGCGTGTCGGCACTGCCGCGCACGCGGTACACACCTGTGCGCAAGAACTCGTCGAGTACGTCGTTCTCATTGGTGGCGACCACCAACTGGTCAATCGGCAAGCCCATCATGCGGGCGACGTGGCCTGCGCAGACGTTGCCGAAGTTGCCGGATGGTACCGTAAAACTTACCCTAGGGAGAGGAGAATTCTCCGACGGGCCGCCCCTAGGAGAATTAGCCCCCTCGGGGGGCAGCGCAGCAGACGAAGTCGCAAGCGTGGGGGTACCATTTGTCGCCTGGAAATAGCCCGCGAAGTAGTAAACGACCTGCGCCATCAATCGCGCCCAGTTGATGCTGTTGACCGTGCCAATCTTGTACTTGCGCTTGAAGTCCAGATCGTTGGACACGGCCTTGACCATGTCCTGGCAATCGTCAAACACGCCTTCGACAGCGATGTTGTGGATGTTGGCATCCATCAGGCTGAACATCTGTGCCTGCTGGAACGGGCTCATGCGTCCGGCCGGGCTGGTCATGAAAACACGCACACCCTTCTTGCCGCGCATCGCATATTCAGCCGCGCTGCCGGTGTCGCCACTGGTGGCACCCAGGATGTTGAGTTCTTCGCCACGGCGCGCCAGCTCATACTCAAACAGGTTGCCCAGCAGCTGCATGGCCATGTCCTTGAAGGCCAGCGTGGGGCCGTTGGACAGGGCTTCAAGATAAAGCCCGGCTTCAAGCCGTTTGAGCGGAACGATCTCTCTGGAGCCGAAAACTTCCTCGGTGTAGGTCTTGCGGCAAAGGGCGAGCAGATCTGCGGCGGGAATGTCATCAATGTAGAGCGACAGGATGCCGAACGCCAGATCAGCGTAACCCTGGTCACGGTAAGTTGCGCGCAACCTTTCAAGAGCGGCAACGTCAAGCTGCGGATAGCTTTCAGGCAGGTACAAGCCACCATCTGGGGCCAGACCTTCAAGCAGGATTTCACAAAACTGGCGCGGCGTTTTGTCGCCACGGGTGGAGAGGTAGTTCATCTTAAATTTCAATGATTTTGGCCAAACCTAAGCGCCTGTCAGGCAACAGGCGTAATCAATTCCACATTAGGAAAATAAGTTGCAAAGCGTTGAGTGTCTCTGGTCAAAATCGGGCACGACAAAACCTGCGCGTGCGCGCCAATGAAAAAATCTGGCAACGCAGTTTTAAACTGCCCTTTGTTTTTCCGGTACCGCTTAAATGCTTCGGCCGCGAGATAGGCAGCCTCCACAGGAATGTTTTTTATTTCAAGCCGCCCATGCTTGATTGCAGCATTCACGTCTTGCTGGGTGGCAAATGAACCTGAAACTTCGGCATACACAATCGCATTGATGCACAAGCCGCCGGGAAGCGCTTGTCTGAGTTGATCAACAGACCACGACTTCCACTGGGCATCATCGTTAAAAATATCAATCAAAATGCAACTGTCGACAAAGATCATCGCATCGCGTCTTCGCCACGTGTTTCGCGCATGATTTCCTCGGTAGGTTGTCTGCGAATGCCTATTCCTACCAAGGCCAGGAAAGGATTTTCATCAGCAGGCTTTTTGGCCGCAGTAATGCGGACGCTGCCATCCGGCAGCGGCTCATAATCTATAGCCTGACCAGGCACTAGACGCAGATGCTGGCGAATCGCTTTGGGCACAGTGACTTGGCTTTTGACCGTTAGAGCGTAGCTCATGCAAAACTCCTGATTGCAAATTAAGTATTACCCAATATGAGTATTACTTATTGTATTGCACCGGCGGGCATCAAGCCAGCTCTTCCTTGCGAATGCGGGTGATCGGTGCCAGCACGGTCGGCAGTGCCTGCATTTGCGCCAGCGCGGCGTTCATCTTGGCTTCCACACAGTCGTGGGTCAGGATGATCAGATCAGTTTGCGTGGAGCCTTCGCCACCGACCTCGTCAGCCTCGCGTTGCAGCACGGCATCAATGCTGATGCCTGCGTCGGCGAGGATGCCCGTGACTTTGGCGAGCACACCCGCTTCGTCTGCCACATTCAGGCGCAGGTAGTAGCTGGTGACCACCTCGCTCATTGTCAAAATGGGCAGGTCGCTCATTGCCTGGTCCATGGTGTGGGGCTGGAAAGCCAGGTGCGGCACGCGCTGGGCCGCATCGGCGGAATGAAGGCGCGTGATGTCCACCAGGTCGGCAATCACGGCGCTGGCGGTGGGCTCACTGCCTGCACCTTTGCCGTAGTACAGCGTGGTGCCCACGGCGTCGCCATTGACGACGACCGCGTTCATGGCACCTTCCACGTTGGCAATCAGACGCTTGGCGGGAATCAGGCTGGGATGCACGCGCAGCTCGATGCCTTCCTTGCCATTGACCACCGTGCGTTTGGTAATGCCCAGCAGCTTGATGCGGTTACCCAGTTGCTCGGCGTACTTGATGTCGGCGGCACCCAGCTTGGTGATGCCCTCCACGTAAGCTTTGTCAAACTGCACGGGGATGCCGAACGCAATGGCCGACATCAGCGTCACCTTGTGCGCAGCGTCCACGCCTTCAATGTCGAACGTGGGGTCGGCTTCGGCGTAGCCCAGCCTCTGTGCTTCCTTGAGCACCGTGGCAAAGTCCAGACCCTTGTCGCGCATTTCGGACAGGATGAAATTGGTGGTGCCGTTGATGATGCCGGCAATCCACTGAATGCTATTCGCCGTGAGGCCTTCACGCAGCGCCTTGATGATGGGAATGCCACCGGCCACAGCCGCTTCAAATGCCACCATCACGCCCCTGGCGTGGGCCGCCGCAAAAATCTCGGTCCCATGCACGGCCAGCAGGGCCTTGTTGGCGGTCACCACATGCTTGCCCGCCGCAATGGCTTCCATCACCAGCTGTTTGGCAATGCCGTAGCCGCCTATGAGTTCGATAACGATGTCGATCTCGGGGTTGGCGATGACGGCACGCGCGTCGTTGACGACTTTGACATCGGCACCGACGATGGCCTGCGCACGGGCCACGTCAAGATCAGCCACCATGGTGATCTCAATACCACGGCCAGCGCGGCGCTTGATCTCGGACTGGTTGCGCTTGAGCACGTTAAACGTGCCGCTGCCTACGGTGCCTATGCCCAGAAGGCCGACTTGGATGGGTTTCATTGTCTCTATTTGAAAAAAGCGGTGAAATGGGCTGTAGACCTCGTGGATCAAGCTCGGGCAGCTACCAGTTTAATAGCGCCTGGTGGTTGTGCCGAATTCTGTGACGATGGAGCAGTCGCTTGTGTACCATGGCTTCTGCGGTAACCTTCAAGGAATTTGGCAATACGGCCAATGGCCTCGCGCAGGTCGTCTTCATGCGGCAAAAACACGATGCGGAAGTGATCCGGCTGCTGCCAGTTGAAACCCGTGCCCTGCACCAGCATCACCCGGGTTTCGCGCAGCAATTCCAGGAAGAACTGCCGGTCGTCCTCAATCGGGTAAATCTTGGGGTCGAGCTTCGGAAACATGTACAGCGCGGCTTGCGGCTTGACGCAGCTCACGCCGGGAATCGCCGTGATCAGCTCATAGGCCAGGTCGCGCTGGCGACGCAGGCGGCCACCCTCGCACACCAGGTCATTGATGCTCTGGTAGCCGCCCAGGGCAGTCTGAATGGCCCACTGCCCCGGCACGTTGGAACACAGCTTCATGTTGCTGAGCATGTTCAGGCCCTCGATGTAGTCGGTGGCGTTCTTCTTGTCGCCCGAGACCACCATCCAGCCCGCGCGGTAACCGCACGAGCGGTAGCTTTTGCTCAACGAGTTGAAGGTCAGCGTGAGCACGTCATGCGACAGGCTGGCCATGGCCGTATGCTTGATGCCGTCGTACAGCACCTTGTCATACACCTCGTCGGCCAGAATGACCAGGCCGTGTTCGCGCGCGAGCTCCACAAGACTCTTCAGCAGCCCGTCGGAGTACATCACGCCGGTAGGGTTGTTGGGGTTGATGACAACGATGCCCTTGGTACGCGGCGTGATCTTGGCGCGGATGTCATCCAGGTTGGGCATCCAGTTGTTGGCCTCATCACACAGGTAGTGCACCGGCGTGCCGCCCGACAGGCTGGTGGCCGCGGTCCACAGCGGGTAGTCGGGCATCGGCAGCAGCAGCTCGTCGCCGTTGTCCAGCAGCGCGTTGGTGGCCATGGTGATCAGCTCGCTGGCGCCGTTGCCAAGATAAATGTCGTCCAGCG
>JANOAP010000270.1:0-4454 GCA_031411175.1 Rhodoferax sp.
CCTGGGTGATGTCCGATGAGCGCTGAGTGAGGTCAGGTTATTGCTCGGCAAAAGCCCGCTCAATGACGAAATCACCCGGCTTGCTCGTGTTGCCTTCGTGAAAGCCACGCGCTTCCATCATCTGCTTGAGATCGCGCAGCATGCCAGGGCTGCCGCAAATCATCACGCGGTCTTCGGCCGCATTGAGTGGAGGTAAATTCAGATCGTCGTGTAATTTGCCGTTGTCAAGCAGGGTTGTGACGCGCCCCTGGTTGATGAACTCTTCACGTGTGACCGTGGGGTAATAGTGAAGCTGCTTGGCTACCATGTCACCCAATAATTCATGCGCCGGCAGATGCTCGGTCAGGTACTCACGGTAGGCCAGCTCATCCACTTCGCGGACACCATGCACCAAAATGACCTTTTCGAATTTTTCGTAAGTGGCCGGGTCGCGCACGATGCTCATGAAAGGTGCCAGCCCCGTGCCCGTGGACAGCAGGTACAGACGCTTGCCGGGCAGCAGATAGTCAATCAGCAACGTGCCTGTAGGCTTCTTGCCCACAATGATGGAGTCACCCACCTGGATGTGTTGCAAACGCGATGTCAGCGGGCCGTCGGGCACCTTGATGCTGAGAAACTCCAGACTCTCTTCGTAGTTGGCACTGGCAATGCTATAGGCGCGAAGCAGCGGTTTGGCGTCGGTGCGAAGGCCGATCATGGTGAAGTGCCCATTGGAAAACCGGAATGCCGGGTCCCGCGTGGTGGTGAAACTGAACAGTTTATCGGTCCAGTGATGCACGCTCAAAACGCGTGCTTCAAGAAAAGCGCTCATGGAAAAAAATGTACTCAGGGAAACCCTGATTTTGATGCACCCGAGTCAAAACCCAAACCAATAAAAAATTGTTTGCTAAGACGTCGAAGTAATGAGGTTGCTGCGCCGTGTGCTGCATGCGCAGGCAACAAATCGGAGGGCCTGTCTTTGGCTCCCGGAAATAATAAAAACTCCGCCAGGCTGGCGTACTCAGCCAGCCAAGGCTTGGTCGAGCTCCTTGCACGATGGCGAGCACACAGCCTGGGCCTTGCCCAATACTTTGCGCGTGCCCATCAATGAGCGCGACCTGTGCTTGCCACACATAAAGCAGGACATGGTGGCCCCACCGAATGACGCCGCAGCCGCAAATGGCGAACCGGACACTTTGGATTTGTAACGCAATCCGTCAGGCAGGACGGCGGTTTTTGCTTCAGCTCTGGACATTGGCCGGACCTTCAGTTGGTTGTCACAAAGCCGTATTATCGCCTACCGGCAAATACCCCGATCGCTGCTTTACCAATTCAGCACAATATGCAGGCATTTTCACCAATGACCGATGCTGCGACGGGTGAAATGGCATGCGTTCAAATCCGACCGACTTTCACGTTAAAGTCGCTGGCGTGAGCAGTCCGCAATGGCTCCTAAAAACTTTACACAACGGGTTTCACTATGGCACGAATGGTTCAATGCATCAAACTTGGAAAAGAAGCCGAAGGGCTTGATTTTGCGCCCTACCCCGGCGAATTGGGCAAACGCATCTGGGAGAGCGTCAGCAAAGAGGCCTGGGCAGCCTGGCTAAAACACCAGACCATGCTGGTCAATGAAAACCGCCTGAACCTCGCCGATTCCCGCGCACGCCAATACCTGGCCCGGCAAATGGAAAACCACTTCTTCGGCAGCGGTGCCGACGCGGCGCAGGGCTACGTGCCGCCCGCGCCCTGAATCCAAGCCTGTATGCAGTGAGTTCGGGGGGTAGGCACATTCATGGCTGACGTGCCCCGACGTCCTCTACGTTCCCCCGGTCCTCTTTTTGAGCACAGCGGTATGCCCTTGGCCTGGGCTGGGCGGGAGGCATGGCGGATTCTCCAAACCGGGGCGCCGGACACTCTCAATTTTCTGTTGGCTTGGGCAGCCTGGAAAAAAGACCTTGATCGGCCCCGCATGCTGCACTATGTGGTCATCGCCCCGGCAACCGCCGAAGCAGTGCAGGACTTGCACGACAACGAGCACCTTCCAGTATTCGCAGAGCTGGTGCCACTGGCCCAGATTCTGTCCAGCCAGTTAGTCGGCTTGCTTCCCGGTTTTCATCGCCTGTCCTTGGAAGGCGGTCAGGTACTATTGACGCTTTGTATGGGACAACTCAAACCCATGCTGAAGGAGCAGAATTTCGCCGCTGATTCGCTCCTACTGATGGGTCCGCTCGCGGCAGGCATTACATCGGGTGAATTAGGCGCAGCCAACGACGCGTCATTAGACTGGGATCGATGGACCGTGAAGTCATTGGCCCGCTGCTGCCGCAGCGGTACCGGGGTGGCTACAGACGGGTTGACGCCTCAGGCGCTCCATGACCTTCGGCAGGGCGGGTTCGACTTGGCGCAAAGCCCTTTGGCAACACCCTTACGTAGTTCAACCGGCGTGTGGACGGGTCGCTACCTCCCGCGCTGGGAACCCCGTATGACCCGACGCACGTTTTCGGGCGGGGCCGCCAAACCGGGTACCTGTGTCGTCGTGGGTGCGGGTCTGGCGGGTGCCAGTGTGGCGGTTTCGCTGGCGCGGCGGGGCTGGCAGGTGCAGGTGCTGGACGCTGCTGCCACGTGCGCAGGAGGAGCATCTGGCCTGCCAGTGGGTTTGATGGTTCCCCATGTATCCGCCGATGACAGTCCGCGCTCGCGCCTGTCGCGAAGCGGCCTGCGCATGACGCGTCAGGAGGCCTTGCGGGTTCTTGTGCAAGACCAGGATTGGGCTGCCAGCGGGGTTCTGGAGCTTCGGCCGGGCGGCTCGCTTTGGCATGCTTCTGGCGCATGGGTCAAGCCAGCCCGGCTGGTGCAGGCTTGGTTGTCCCAGCCGGGCGTGTCATTTGTCGGCAATGCATCGGTGACATCCATTGAGCCTGCGGACGGTCAGTGGGTGTTGCGGGGCGCTGCCAGTGAGATCCTTGCCCAAGCCAGCCATGTTGTTCTGGCGACTGCGATGAGTACGGTGCCCTTGCTGACCCGACTCGCTGAGTCACAGCCAGGTCTCGTCAATGGCGTGCACAAACTCCCCGCATTGCATGGCGTAGCCGGTCAGATTTCATGGGCCTTGCAAAGCGACTCTGATACTGAGGCGCTGCCGACGTTCCCGGTGAACGGGGCTGGCAGTCTGATTTCATCGGTTCCCGTGGATGGAGGGCTGGGATGGTTCGTGGGCGCAACCTATGAAGCGACACCCGCCAACACGCCAGCCGCCATCGCCATGCACCACCACGCGAATCTGGACCGACTCGCCACACTGCTTCCTGGGGTTGCCCGGGCCTTGAACCATCATTTCGAAACAGGTGCTGTGCAGGCCTGGCGCAACACCCGCTGCGCGTCGACCAATCGCCTTCCGGTTGTCGGACCGCTGGTGACAGGCCCGTCACCTACCGTGTGGGTTTGCACGGCGTTGGGGTCCAGGGGACTGAGTTTGTCGGTGCTGTGTGCAGAACTGCTGGCTGCGCGTCTGTGCGCCGAGCCTTGGCCGGTCGAAGCCTCTCTGGCTACGTCCCTTGACTCTCAGAGGTCAAAATTGGCTAAACGTATACAGGACGTTCTAACCTAGCTATACAATTTGTAGCGACCGTGCAACCTGAGCCGGATCAAAGGGAATCTCCAGTACGCTTTGTACCCCCGCTTGTTCTGCTCGCTGCGTCATTTGCCAGGACGTATTGCGCGTCGTCAGAATGACGGAGCCCAGAGCGGGCTCCAGGGCCACCAGCTGATCGATCAGCTTCCAGCCATCCATGTCAGACACGTCAGAATTCACGATCACCAGGTCATACCGCCTGCGCCTGGCCATGTCCAAAGCCTGTGCACCGGTGTGCGCATCATCCACTTCAAACAGTCCGGCGATCGCCAACCGGGCGCGCAGATACAGCCGCCGCTCGCGCGACGCATCCAGCAAGAGCGACACTTTCACGCCCGGCGCAATGATGGCGGCGCTGCTCTCCCCCGTGTCAAGGTCGATATCTGTGCCCGCCGAACCAGTGAAAAGCTGATCCATCGCGTACACCACGGCAGGCCAATTCAGGGGGCGCTCGAAAACTCGCCAGGCACCCGGTGGCGAGCGCTTGCCGACACATATAAGCTTCAGGTTGCTGTTGAATGTGGGCGATGCAATTTCGAGTCCGCCTTCGTAACTGTCAACGTCGATCAGGGCCAGATGCGGCTTTACCGGTGCATCCGGCGTCCAGAGCCAGTAGGAGGGAATGCGGTCCATGGACAGCCGGAACACCGTGTTGATCGCGTGGCGCTCAACATCCCGGAAACCCACAATCTTGACAAAAACCGTAGACGGCATGGGATCAGTTTATTTCATCGCGTCGGCGGGCCGGCGGGCACGGACGTAGTCATCTTTGGGCATGTAGTTTTTGCCATCGGCATAGCGCCATTTCACCATGGTGCCGCGGCCACCGCGCTGATCCAGG
>JANOAP010000271.1:0-7485 GCA_031411175.1 Rhodoferax sp.
TTAACTTCTGCCCGGATGCAGACAGGGTACCAACTGGATGCCCTGATGTTGTCAAACGACAACGACCTGCCGCCCGGGGCAGCAGGCGCGGCAGCTCTATGCCACCCATTGAAGGTTAAGTGCTGAGCAAGATGCGCAGCATGCGGCGAAGTGGCTCGGCAGCGCCCCAAAGTAGCTGGTCACCAATCGTGAAGGCACCCACATACTCGGGCCCCATGGCCAATTTGCGAATACGCCCCACAGGGATGGTCATGGTGCCGGTGACGGCCACCGGGGTCAGGTCCTGGGTGGTGGCTTCCTTGGTGTTGGGCACCACTTTGACCCAGGCGTTGTCTGCCGCAATCATTGCTTCGATGTCGGCCACGGGCACGTTCTTTTTCAGTTTGAAGGTCAGCGCCTGGCTGTGGCAGCGCATGGCACCCACACGCACACAGAAGCCGTCCACCGGCACGGCGGAGGTACCTGCAAAGCCTTCACCCAAGCCCATGATCTTGTTGGTCTCGGCCATGCCTTTCCATTCTTCCTTGCTCATGCCCCAACCGGCTTCGTCCGGTTGCTTCCCAACACCCAGGTCTTTGTCAATCCAGGGAATGAGCGAGCCACCCAGTGGCACGCCAAAGTTGGCGGTTTCAGAAGCAGTCAGGGCGCGCTGCGTGGCGATGACCTGGCGGTCGATTTCCAGAATGGCACTTTTGGGGTCGTCCAGCAGGGTGCGAACCGAGGCGTTCAGCGTGCCGTATTGTGTGAGCAACTCGCGCATATGCTGGGCACCGCCGCCGCTGGCCGCCTGGTAGGTTTGGGTGCTCATCCACTCCACCAGACCGGCCTTGTAAAGCGCACCCACGCCCATCAACATACAGCTCACGGTGCAGTTGCCGCCAATCCAGCTGTTGCCACCCTTGGCCAAGGCGTTCTTGATGATCGGCATGTTGACCGGGTCCAGGATGATGACGGCATCGTCCTTCATTCGCAGGGTGCTGGCCGCATCAATCCAGTGGCCATTCCAGCCCGCGGCGCGCAGCTTGGGGAACACCTCGGTGGTGTAGTCACCGCCCTGGGCGCTGATGATGATGTCGCATTTTTTGAGGGCGGCAACGTCGAACGCGTCTTTCAGGGTGGTTTCGTTTTTGGCAAGGGCAGGCGCGGCACCGCCTGCGTTCGAGGTGGAGAAGAAGACCGGCTCAATCAGGTCGAAGTCGCCCTCAGTCTGCATGCGGTCAATCAGCACAGAACCTACCATGCCACGCCAGCCTACTAGCCCGACAGTGTTTCCTATTTTCATTTTCATGCGCCTTTCAAATAAATCAGGTTTGGCTGATCCCCCGGCTCGTCAGGCTCCGGGGTGGACGCACGACGAACCAGGCTGGGTCAGCCCTTAATGGTGGTCGTTTTAGTGGTGGAAATGAACGCGCCCACACCAGATGCAGCGATCCGGGCAGTAGAGACAGGGGCCAAAAATGCGTTCATAACCACCAAATTATAGATTACCCGGCCAGGGCCTTCACCACGGCATCGCCCATTTCGCGCGTGCTCACCCGGGTGGTGCCCGCACTGAAAATATCGGCTGTTCGCAGCCCCTTGGCCAGCACGGATTTCACGGCGGTCTCAATGCGGTCAGCGGTGGTGGCCTGGTTCAGGCTGAAGCGCAGCATCATCGCAGCGCTAAGAATGGTCGCCAGGGGGTTCGCAATGCCTTTGCCCGCAATGTCGGGCGCACTGCCGTGGCTGGGCTCATAGAGGCCCTGGTTTTTCGAGTTCAGGCTGGCAGAGGGCAACATGCCGATGGAGCCGGTCAACATGGCGGCGGCATCCGACAGAATGTCGCCAAACATGTTGCCAGTGACCATGACATCGAATTTTTTCGGTGCCTTGACCAATTGCATAGCGGCGTTGTCCACGTACATGTGATCCAGCGCCACGTCGGGGTATTCCTTGCCCACCTCGGTGACCACGTCTTTCCAGAACTGGAAGGTTTCCAGCACATTGGCCTTGTCTACGCTGGTGACGCGCTTGCTGCGTTTGCGGGCTGCCTGAAAAGCCACGTGGGCAATACGTTCAATTTCGGGGCGGCTGTAGCGCATGGTGTCAAAAGCCTCTTCCGCACCGGGGAAGTGGCCGTCGGGACTGACACGGCGACCGCGCGGCGTGCCGAAGTAGATGTCGCCCGTCAGCTCGCGAATGATCAGGATGTCCAGCCCTGCTACCAGCTCGGGCTTCAGGCTGGAGGCATCCACCAGCTGTTCGTAACAGATGGCCGGGCGGAAGTTGGCAAACAGGCCCAGGTTTTTGCGCAGGCCCAAAATGGCCTGCTCGGGGCGCAGCGGGCGGTCCAGCTTGTCGTACTTCCAGTCTCCCACCGCGCCAAACAGCACCGCGTCTGCGTCTTTGGCGAGCTTGAGCGTGGCCTCAGGCAACGGGTGGCCGTGGGCTTCATAGGCAGCACCGCCGACCAGTGCGGTTTCCGTCTCGAACTTGAGGTCGAGCACATTCAGCACCTTCACGGCCTCGGCCATGATTTCTGTTCCGATGCCGTCACCGGGGAGGATTGCGATTTTCATGAATGGGTATCAAAAAGAGAAAGAGAAAGGTAAGAAAAAAATTTGATGGTGCGACCAGCCGTCATCGCCCCATTTCGCTGGGACTCAGTATTTGTGTTGCCGGGGCTGGTGGGGGTGCGACGACAAGTCCAACCGCCGCTTCGGCCTTGCGCAGCTCTGCGCAAAGATAGCTGCTGGTTTGCGGAAGGTAAAACACGGCGGCGCACAACTCCCGCAAAGATTGCGCGCTCTGGGCGTTGCCCATCAGCACCCTCATTTCATTGGGAAGCTTGCTCAAGACGCCCGCACTCTCAATATTCTGGCATTGCGCTGCATTGGCCTGCCGGTAACCTGCGTCCCGGCATGCCGCCGCCATGGTGTTCAGATCCGGCCGATTGATCAAGCCCTGGATGGTCGGATTCTTCAGTAAATCATCCAGCAAACCGGCCTGTGCCTGAAGGGAGACGCACAAGGCACCCAGGGCGACCAGGCGCGACAAGACACGAATATTTTTGAAATGCATGGTTATCTCGATGGGTTGAACCGGGCGGTTGACGGTTGGCGACTGGCGTTCAAACCGTGTGCGCCAGCCAGGGCTTTTGTGCCAGACGCTGGGCCTCAAACGCCTTGATTTTGTCAGACTGGCGCAGCGTCAGCCCAATGTCGTCAAAGCCGTTGACCATGCAATACTTGCGAAACGGCTGAATCTCAAACGACAGTTCGCCACCTTGCGCCCGCACGATCACCTGGCGCTCTAGATCAATCGTCAACTGATAGCCGGGAAATGCCAGCGCTTCATCAAACAGGGCCGCTACCTGGGCTTCCGGCAGCACGATGGGCAGCAGGCCATTTTTGAAGCTGTTGTTGAAAAAAATGTCCGCGTAGCTGGATGCGATGATGGCCCTGAAGCCATATTGGTCCAGCGCCCAGGGTGCGTGTTCGCGCGACGAGCCACAGCCGAAGTTTTTGCGCGCCAGCAGGATGGACGCACCCTGATAACGCGGCTGGTTGAGCACAAAGTCGGGGTTGGGTTTGCGGCTGGTGGGGTCCTGGCCAGGGAAACCGGGATCCAGATAACGCCAGGCATCAAACAGGTTTTCGCCAAAGCCAGTCTTGCGGATGGACTTCAAAAACTGCTTGGGGATGATGGCATCGGTGTCCACGTTTTCGCGGTCCATGGGAGCCACGAGGCCTTGATGTACGGTGAATTTCTGCATTCTGAGTCCTTAGGCAAATTTTCGGATATCCACGAAGTGGCCGTGCACCGCAGCAGCGGCGGCCATGGCCGGGCTGACCAGATGGGTGCGCCCGCCCGCGCCTTGTCGGCCTTCAAAGTTGCGGTTGCTGGTGGAGGCACAGCGTTCGCCAGGTTCCAGCTTGTCGGCGTTCATGGCCAGACACATGGAGCAGCCAGGTTCTCGCCACTCAAAACCAGCGGCCTTGAAAATCACGTCCAGCCCTTCGCGCTCGGCCTGTTCCTTGACCAGGCCCGAGCCCGGCACCACCATGGCCAGCTTCACGTTTTTGGCGACCTTTTGCCCTAGCTGTTTCACCATGGCAGCGGCCTCGCGCATGTCTTCAATGCGGCTGTTGGTACACGAGCCGATGAACACCTTGTCGATAAAAATATCGTTCAACAACTTGCCGGGTTGCAAGCCCATGTAAGTCAACGCGCGCTCTATCGCATCGCGTTTGTTGGCATCTTTTTCCTTGTCGGGATCGGGCACACGGGCATCCACACCCAGCACCATTTCGGGCGAGGTGCCCCAGGTAATTTGCGGAATGATCTGGCTGGCATCCAGCTCCACCACGGCATCAAATGGTGCACCGGGGTCGGATTGCAGTGTCTTCCAGTAGGCAGCGGCCTGGTCCCATTCAGTCCCGCCGACAAAGCGGCCTGTGACGGTATCGGTGCCGGGGGCCAACAGGCGGCCTTTGAGGTAGTCAATGGTCTTCTCATCCACAGCGACCAGGCCGGCGCGGGCACCGGCTTCAATCGCCATATTGCAGACTGTCATGCGGCCTTCCATACTGAGCGCACGAATGGCAGAACCAGCAAACTCGATGGTGTAGCCGGTGCCACCTGCCGTGCCAATTTTGCCAATGATGGCCAGCACAATGTCTTTGCCGCCACAGCCCTTGGGCAGGGTGCCTTCCACCTTCACCAGCATGTTCTTGGCCTTCTTGGCCAGCAGGGTTTGTGTTGCCATCACGTGTTCCACCTCGCTGGTGCCAATGCCATGCGCCAGCGCACCAAAGGCACCGTGGGTGGAGGTGTGGGAGTCGCCACAAACAACAGTCATGCCGGGCAGGGTTGCGCCGTTTTCAGGGCCAATCACGTGCACGATGCCCTGGCGCTTGGACAGAAACGGAAAGTAGGCCGCAGCACCCGATTCCTTGATGTTGCTGTCCAGCGTCATGACCTGCTCTTTGCTGGTGGGGTCGGTGATGCCGTCATAGCCCAGCTCCCAGCCCGTGGTGGGTGTGTTGTGGTCGGCGGTGGCTACGATGGAGCTGATGCGCCAGACCTTTCGCCCCGCCTGGCGCAGCCCTTCAAACGCCTGCGGGCTGGTGACTTCATGCACCAGATGGCGGTCGATGTAGAGGATGGCGGTGCCGTCATCTTCGGAGTGGACGACGTGTTCGTCCCAGATCTTGTCGTACAGGGTGCGTGCAGTGTGTTCCGTGCTTATGAGGGCCATATTTTTTCCTTGGGGTCCTTGGGGGTTGATCAGATTTTAGGCGAGCTGAGTCAGGTGGTCGACCAGCAAGCGGGCGGTGAGCGGCAGGGTAGAGAAGTCGCGTGCCACCAGCTCGATCTGGCGTTGCGCCCAACTGTCTTGCAGCGCCACGGATTCCAGTTCGCCCACGCCGTGCATGAGCTCAAACGCGCGCTTGGGCATGACACCAATGCCCAGGCCGTTGTGGATCATGCGGCACATGGCATCCAGCCCGGTGACGTGAATACGCAGCTTGATGGTGCGCCCCAATTGGGCAGAGGCGTGGCGCATGGCCAGGTAGATGGAGCTGTTGGCATGCA
Organism: Rhodoferax sp.; assembly: GCA_031411175.1. Lineage (GTDB taxonomy): Bacteria > Pseudomonadota > Gammaproteobacteria > Burkholderiales > Burkholderiaceae_C > JANYCG01. The sequence continues at coordinate 5,578 of JANOAP010000271.1, forward strand.
GGCCCACGTGGTCAAAGGCCAGTGAGTCTTCAAAATTGATAGCGTGTTGTGCCGTCAGAACATGGCCTCTGGGCACAATCAGCACCAAGCTGTCTTGCCTGTAGGGGCGGGTTTGCAACTCACCCGTGCCATCTGCCGTGTTGCAGACACCCAGGTCGGCAGCACCTTCCTGCACGGCACGAACCACCTCGGTGCTGAGGTGTTCTTCCAGATCGATTTTGATCTCGGCATGTTGGCGGATGAATGCACCCAGGTCTTCGGGCAAGAACTGGATGATGGCCGAGATGCTGGCATGCACACGCACATGGCCGCGCACCCCATCGGCGTATTCGCTGAGTTCGCCCTGCATTTTCTCCAGGCTGAACAACACTGATCGCGCATGGTGAAGCAGGCTCTCGCCTGCCGGGGTGAGGTCTACACCCCTTGTGTGGCGGTAGAGCAGGGGCGTGCCCAGTGTGGCTTCCAGGTCGCTGAGGCGTTTGCTAACGGCAGACGGCGCAATGAATTCCCGCTCGGCCGCCTTGCCAATGCTGCCCAGCTCGCACACAGCTACAAAGAGCTGGAGCGAGGTGAGGTCCATGCGGCGGGCAAAACTGCGTTCGGAGCTTTTCATGTGGGTTGAAGGCATCGCGGTTGGCGATGGATTCCGATTTTGCACCATGAGGACGTGGTTTGCCATCGTCATGCACGATGACTGTCTTGCCGGATTTCTGTGATGGCGCTGTATTTGCACGATCAAGAATGTCCAAAGCCCGCCGATGTTGCCATCGGACGGGCTTTAGGTCTGGATGCCCGGACTCAGGGCGCTTGGGTTTAACGCTGGGCCAGGGGCAATACGTTGCGGGCGTTGGAGCCCGTGAACAACTGCCGTGGGCGGCCAATTTTGTACTCAGGGTCGCCAATCATTTCATTGAGCTGGGCAATCCAGCCCACCGTGCGGGCCAGGGCAAACACGGCGGTGAACAGCGGCACCGGGATGCCGATGGCGCGCTGCACGATGCCGGAGTAAAAGTCCACATTGGGGTACAGCTTGCGGGAAACGAAGTATTCGTCTTCCAGCGCAATTTTTTCCAGGGCCATGGCCAGTTTGAACAGCGGGTCGTTCTCTAAGCCCAGCTCGGCCAGTACTTCCTTGCAGGTTTCCTGCATGAGTTTGGCGCGGGGATCGTAGTTTTTGTAAACACGGTGACCAAAACCCATGAGCTTCACGCCGGAGTTCTTGTCTTTGACCTTCTCCATGAACTCGCCCACCTTGCTGATGCCACCCATCTTCTGGATGTCTTCGAGCATGTTCAGGCAAGCTTCGTTGGCACCGCCGTGCGCCGGACCCCAGAGGCACGCTACGCCCGCTGCAATGGCCGCAAACGGGTTGGTGCCAGACGAACCACACAGGCGCACCGTGGAGGTGGATGCATTCTGTTCGTGGTCGGCATGCAGCGTGAAGATGCGATCCACCGCACGTTCCAGGACCGGGCTGACCTTGTAGTCTTCACAAGGCGTGGCAAACATCATGTGCAGGAAGTTGCCGGCGTAGCTCAAGTCATTGCGCGGGTACATGTAGGGCTGGCCCACGGTGTATTTGTACGCCATGGCCACCAGTGTGGGCATTTTTGCAATCAGGCGAATAGCGGCAATTTCGCGGTGCTCGGGGTTAGTGATGTCGGTGCTGTCATGGTAGAAGGCCGACAACGCACCCACCAGACCGGTCATGATGGCCATGGGATGGGCATCGCGGCGGAAACCACGCAGGAAAAACTGCATTTGCTCATTCACCATGGTGTGCATGGAGACCAGTCGGCTGAATTTTTTCTTGCCTTCTGCATTGGGCAATTCGCCGTACAGCAGCAGATGGCAGGTTTCCATGAAGTCGCAATTGGTGGCCAACTGCTCGATGGGATAACCACGGTA
>JANOAP010000272.1:0-1908 GCA_031411175.1 Rhodoferax sp.
CCGCCGGTGCCGCAGCCACCGGACCGGGGGTCTCATCCTTCTTGCCGCAACCAGCGAGCCCAAGGGTCAGCAGCGGCAGTACCCAGAGATACTTTTTCATGAAATGCGAGGCTCCAACAGGTAATAGTCAGAAATGATTTACACGGATTGTATGAAAACTCAAATCAATGCGGCCCGGTCAATGGGGTCCGATTCGCCAGCCAGTCTCCGCTGGCAATCACGGGTTTGCCAAAGGCGTAAGCGGGATTGATTTCATAGACGATACAGGTCAGGCCGACCCCACTGGTGTGCACGCGAATGTGCCGCTTGAAGTACTCGTCACGCTGCTGCGGGTACAGCTCTTCAATTTCGTCAAGGATGCGCTCCAGGGCCGGTGCAATGGCAAAGACCTCGCCCACGATGTCCGTGGCGGCTTTCCCACCGCCCAGAATTACGCCGGGATATGCCCCCAGGTCATGCATCACGCCACAAACCTTGGCCTGCCCCACAAACCGGGGTGCCGGCAAGAGCCGCGTGATGTCGTTGTCGCCGCCACGGCGCAAGGTGCCATAGACGAAAACATGGCGCACAGACGCATCGGGCACTTCCGTGTTGTCGTTGTCGTTGGCGTCGGCATTGGCGCTTCGAGGTAAAACAGCTTCGGGCATGATCCGGGTCTCCAGCATTCAAAGCCCCAAGTCTAGTGAATTCATCCCCGCGCAAAGCCGTCGCCTACGGTTGTCTGGCCCTGAGCATGACGCTGGTGGGCTGCTACGTGGCCCTTTCCAAACCGCTGGTGGCGGCACTGCCGGTGTTCTTGCTGGCCTGGCTGCGCTTTGGCCTGGGCGCACTGGCCATGCCGCATTGGCTCAAACGTCCGCCAGGCGAGCCCCCCATGAACCGCCAGACCCAGTGGCTGGTTTTTCTGGAATCGCTACTGGGTAATTTTCTGTTCTCCATCTGCATGCTCTATGGTGTGAGCATGACCAGCGCAGTGTCGGCCGGCGTCATCATGGCCTCGATACCCGCCGTGGTGGCCCTGCTGAGCTGGGCCTTCCTGCGAGAGCGTATCGGCTTGCGCGTGTGGGCTGCCGTGGCGTGTGCGGCACTGGGCATCAGCTTGCTGGCGCTATCGAAACAGGAGCTGGTCAAGCATGGTCTACAAGGGCCAGCGGCCGATTCTGCTTCTAAAAATGCCATGCTGGGCAATCTGCTGGTGTTTGCTGCCGTGCTGTGCGAAGCCGCGTATGCGGTCATTGGCAAGAAACTGACCGGTGCACTCGGCCCCAAGCGCATCGCCTCGCTCATCAACCTCTGGGGCTTCGCACTGATGACACCCATGGGCCTGTACCTGGCATGGGACTTCAACTTCGGCAGCGTCGCGCCCGGTATGTGGCTGCTGCTGATCTTCTACGCGCTGGCAGCCAGCGTGTGGACGGTGTGGCTGTGGATGACGGGTTTGCAGACGGTCCCTGCCGCGAAGGCAGGTGTTTTCACCGTCATGCTGCCCATTTCGGCCGCGCTGACCGGCGTGCTGGTGCTGGGAGAAACCTTGAGCGGCATGCAATTGCTGGCATTTGGCGTAGCACTGCTTGGCGCGGTGCTGGCAACGCTACCGGCACGGCAGCCGGGAGCAAAGCGCTGACTTCAGGAATTGTTCCATAGCGGCGCGGTGTTAATGCGCATAGCTCTCGTGATGGGCGAATAGCAGCGCGCCAGCCAATCTTCTCCAGAGGAGAAAAACAACACGCCCCAATGAAAAAATCGCTTTTTCCCTTGGAAACAGCAGTTTTCTCCAGTAGCATCCGCAGTGCCGGTGAAGAAGCAGTTTTTCGCTGGTGATTAATCAACTTCTAGAAGGACAATTCAATCATGGCAACTGCAAAAAAAGCTCCCGCTAAAAAAGCTGCACCTGCAAAGAAAGCAGCC
>JANOAP010000273.1:0-6129 GCA_031411175.1 Rhodoferax sp.
GGCAAGACCACGATGATGGACATCATCACCGGCAAGACCCGCCCCGATGAAGGCCGTGTTTTTTTTGGCAGCACGATTGACCTGCTGCGCTACAAAGAGCCCGAAATCGCCCAGTTGGGCATTGGCCGCAAGTTCCAGAAACCCACGGTGTTTGAGCAACTCACGGTGTTCGAGAACCTGGAGCTGGCGCTCAAAACCAACAAGGGGGTGAAGTCGTCCATGTTGTTCAAACTGGACTCGGCCCAGGGTGACCGCCTGCTGGAGATATTGCACACCATTCATTTGAGCGACAGCGTTTCGCGCATGGCCGGTAACCTGAGCCATGGCCAGAAACAGTGGCTGGAGATTGGCATGTTGCTCATGCAGGACCCCAAACTGCTGCTGCTCGATGAACCCGTGGCTGGTATGACCGACGAAGAAACTGCCCGCACGGCCGAGCTGTTTTTAACACTCAAGGGCAAACACTCCATGATGGTGGTGGAGCACGACATGAGTTTTATCAACACCATCTCTGACATCGTCACCGTGTTGTGTGACGGCTCGGTGCTGGCCCAAGGCACACTGGCGCAGGTGCAGGCCGATGAACGTGTCATTGAAGTCTATCTGGGCAGATGAATATGCTCCAAGTTAAAAACATCAACCAGTATTACGGCGGCTCACACATCCTGCGCGATGTGAGCATCCAGTCGACCCTGGGCAAGGTCACGGTGATTCTGGGGCGCAACGGCGTGGGCAAGACCACGCTGCTTAAGAGTCTGATGGGCCTGGTGCCCATCAAGACTGGCAGCATCGAGTTTGATGGCAAGACCATCCAGAAAGACACACCATATCAAAGGGCACGCGCTGGAATCGGCTTTGTGCCACAGGGCCGTGAAATCTTCGCGCGCCTCACCGTAGAAGAAAACCTGCGCATGGGCCTGGCCTACAAGAGCGCCAGCACACCCATTCCGGCCGAGTTGTACGAGCTGTTTCCGGTACTCAAACAAATGCTGAACCGGCGCGGTGGCGATTTGTCGGGCGGGCAGCAGCAGCAACTAGCTATTGCGCGTGCGCTGGCGGCTAGCCCCAAGCTGCTCATTCTGGACGAACCCACCGAAGGCATTCAGCCCAGCATCATCAAGGATATTGGCCGCGTCATCCGCATGCTGGCAGACCGGGGCGACATGGCTATTTTGTTGGTGGAGCAGTACTACGACTTTGCCCAGGAGCTGGCCGACGATTACGTGGTGATGGAGCGTGGTGCCGTGCTGGCCAGCGGCTTGGGCAAAGACATGGAAGCCAACAGCGTGCGCCAGCTCGTGGCGATCTGACTCTGGCTCTTCAGGACGTCGCGAGTGTTATCCGCCGCCCGTGCGCAGCGTCAAACCACCGGCCTGGCGTTTCAGGTCACCCAATAACGGGCTGGCGCTGGTGTTGGTCCCCAGGCGGGATCGCAATTCATTAACGACGTCTGTCAGGTGCTGCGGCTCACTAATTTTGGTGGCATAGCGCTGTAACACCAGGAAAGCAGTAGCTGCCAGTTTGGTGTTTAACGTGGCGCTGCCATGGAACACCAGGTTTTTGACCGCTGCTTTCGGGTCGCCAGCCATGCTTAGCGTCATGGCGTTTTCGGTCAGCTTCAAAATGTGGGCCTGGCTGGCGCGTATGCGCTCTACATAGGGTGGATGAATCGCTGCCGCACCCGCCAGCATTTCGGCTAGCGAGCGGCTGGTGCAAAAACGCATACCAATCTTGTCCACGTTGTCGGCCAGCTCGTCGAGCTGTATCGCCTTGCGGGCAAGTTCTGCCATGAGCGCCAGCAGGTTGGCGCCCGATTCGAAATCGAACTCGGGTGACATGGCCGTTGCTGCCATGCTGCGAACCGCCGTAACGGCCTGTGCAAACTGCTGTTGCTGAATAAGGGCCAGTGCATCCACCACGCCAGACAGGCGCCGGAGCCTGTCGCTGTCGGGGTTGCGCTCCATCAGCCGGGCGAAGTCGTCCTGGCAACGCTTGAGCCCCTTGCGGTCGCCGCTTTCCAGCCGGGCAACAGCCAGAAGCACCAGCGACTGGCAGTCAAACATTTTGGAGTCCAGCCCCAGCCGCGTCGTGCGGTCCAGAATCTTCTCGGCCTTAATCCGGTCACCCGCGTAAAAGCTCATCATGCCCACGTGTTGCAACCGGGTGACGGAGCCTGGCGTGAGGTCGCTGGCCATTTTGTAAGTGGCCAGCGCGTCCTCGAACTTGCCATGCTCGAATTGGGCGCGCCCCAGAACGTCGTAGGCGTCCGAATAGCCGGGCTCTTCAAGGATCAAGGCCTGCAGCGCGGTGGAGGCCTGGCCGGTTTGGCCCATGTCCAGTTGGGCCCGTGCCACGCCCAGCTTGGCCCAAGGCAGCGTCTTGGTAGCCACCACCGCTTCGTAGAGGGCTTGGGCTTGCATGAAGTCACGGGTGCGCAGGCACAGCTCGGCACCCACACGGGCCGCGTACAACCAGAACAATCCGCGCTCCTCGAATCGGCGCTGGCACAATTTGATCGCCTTCTCAAAGTCTTCGGCCTCAATGGCTGTGAAAATCCCTTGCAAAGAAATCTTGCGCACACGCGCCTGGCGCAGCCGGTCGCCCAGATTGGACGCCGTATGCGGCTTCAGCAGGTAGCCGTCCAGGGCTGATTCAGCCGCTTCGGCCACCTTGGCGTAGGTGGCTTCGCCCGTGACCATGATGAACACGGTAGAGAACGGCAGTAGCTGGTTGCGGCGCAGCTCATCCAGCAGATCCTGGCCCGACAGCGACTCATTCTGAAATTCCTGCTCGCACAAGACGACATCAAACTTTCGATGTTCCAGCTGTTTGCGGGCGTCGGCCAGCTTGCCGGTGTGAACCACGTTAGGCACGCCAAAATCCTTGAGCTGGTTCACCAGAATCGACCGCGACGTGGGATTGCTGTCAATCACCAGCGCCAGGGAGGTCGAAAGGTCGTCCTGGGGGAGCATCATCAGGAACTCTGCCGGGGGGCGTGTTGCATGGCTTGCCTGATCATGGTCGTGTTGTCATGTTGCGTTGCATCGTCAAAATAATAGCACCCCGTACCCGCTCATATTTTCCCCCGGGTGTTCGCTCAGGTGTTCCAGATACGCGGATTTGCACTTGAAAGATTCCAGAAGTGACTGCGCCAGACGCCTCGTATCTTTCGCAGCAGGTTCATCGCGGGTTCAACCACAGGCGCCAGTGCCCGCACCACCACTACCTGGGCGTGGGGGCTGGTGGCCCCTGCGGTGGCGTGCAGCGCATGGCCATCAATGACCTCCCGCACCACATCCAGAGCGGCTTGCCTACGCTCTCGTGCCAGCGCACTGCCCGCGACGAAGAACATCGAGGCCAGGCACCGATGCCCCGCCAGACCCGCCGGGCCATCCAGGAGCCGCTTGTCCTTGGCATCCATGTGCCCCCGGTCCAACCACACGCCCGGCAGCTCGATGTGCTGGCAGAAGCTGCCGTGTGCAAAGGGTTGGTTGGCGTGGGGCAAGCCCAGCGCCGTGATGTCCCAGCCCATCATCTCGGCCGAGGGCGCCAGCACCATCGACAACCGGTTTTCAGCCAGGCAGCCGTCGTGGCATATGGCCTCCATGGGCAGCCATTCCAGACGGGCACCATCGCCCAATTTGATCTGTGTGTGTTGCAAGGCAGACTCACCCAGCGATTTGTAAAACCGCGTGGCACCGGGCGTCGTGATCAAACCATGTGCCTGGTCGCCGACACTGACTCGCAGCTCCAGCGTGTCGCCGCCCACCAGCCCACCGGGTGGATGCACCATCACGTTGTGGCAAATGGCATCCCCTTCAGGGTAGAGGCTTTTCAGAATGCGCAGCGGCCCACTGTGCTGGTGACGGGCAACCGTGCGCTCGGACAGGCGGGTGTAATCGAGTTGCAGGTTGGCGTGCCATGGCATGCCCAGAGTTTAAGCCGGTGCGTCGGGCGTCGGCGACACGGAGAACTGGAAGTTATCGCGCCCCAGCTCCTTGGCGCGGTACATCGCCGCATCAGCGCTCTTGATCAATTGATTGAGATCGGTGCCGTCGTGCGGGTAAGTGCTGATGCCAATGCTCGACGTCACGGTGACCGGCTGATCGGCCAGTAGATAGTCGGGACTCAAGGCCTTGCGGATGTTCTGCGCTACCTGCGCCACGTCCTCGCGCTCGGCCAGCTCTTCAATCAGCACTACAAACTCGTCGCCACCCATGCGTGCCACCATGTCACCGTCGCGCACACTGCTGCGCAGCCGGGTCGCCATCAACTGGAGCAATTGGTCGCCAACATTGTGTCCCCACGAATCATTGATCAGCTTGAAGTGGTCCAGATCGATGAACAGGATTGAGAATGTGCCGTTCTTGCGCTGAATGTTGCTCATGGTGCGTTTGAGGGCATCCAGAAACATCGCCCGGTTGGGCAGCCCCGTCAGCTCATCATGAAAGGCGCGGTGCCGCAACGCATCCTGGGCGCGCTGGTGCTCATCAATATTGGTCAGGGCGGACAATTGGCAATCGTGACCCGCGTAGGAGATGCGTCGGGACGATAACAGTGCCCAGAAGGCATTGCCCTGTGCATCCTTCATTTGCAGCTCCCGGTTGCGTATGCTGCCATCCGCTCCCAGGGCCTCCAGAATGGCGTCGCGGTCCGTGGCGTTGACATAAAACTGGCCGGACTTGACGCTGCTGAGCGACGCCTCGGTCAGCCGAAATTGTTGGAGGGCCGGGTCGTTGGCATAAATGATGGCTGCGTCGGACATACGCACGATGACGAGCGGCAGCGGTGCAAACTTCAGCAGGCTGCGCAACTGATCTTCTCCTTCGCGCAAAGCGGCCTCGGCCATAAGAGCCTGGCGCAGCAGGCGACGCGACAGCATGAAGGCGGTGGCAAGCAGGGCCGACACAGCAACAAACATGGTTACCAGCAAAAGGGCTTTGGCCCGGCGGGAGGCTTGGCCCAGGGTGTAGGAGAAATCATCTTCCAGGGGAGTCACCTTCCGATTAATGCTGTCCAGTTCAAGCAAAAACTGCTGGGTCCGGGCTGAATCCAGTGAGTTGGCCTGGACAGCAGCGTGGATTCGCGTGCCCACGTCCAGCAAAGCATCGATCTGATCGTCAGCCCGAGCCCAGATGCCAATGGCTTTGTCTATTTCTGCCAGACGCCGGAAGCTGCGAAACAGCTGGATCATGCCGTCGATGTCCTCCGGGTGGTTTCGCCCTTGGACCAAGCCATCCTTGGCGACGCGAAAGTCGGGATTTGTCTTTTCCAGTTCTATTCTGGCGCGGCGGTCACCCAGATTTACCGCCAGCGAATCCTGGAATGTCTGGAAGTCAACCGGGTTGCGGTACAAGGTGTAGTGCGTGAGGGCGTACATCGCATCCTTCTGGGCCTTGGACCACAGGCCTTCACCACCCACAAAAGCTCGGGCCGCCGACAACAGACCCAGGCTGTAGTAGCTGAACGCTAGCAGGATTACAACGGTCGCGACCAGCATCCAGATGATGAAAATCAGGCCATTGCTTCGCGGCACTGGATCGCGAACTGCGTCAAAACGCAGAGGATCAAGCGGTGCAATGGGCGGCTGCAGTGCCTCTGGATCTGGTGGCCTGATTTCAGAGTGCGGCATGGCGTTGCGCTCTTGTGGTGGTGACAACATCCGCATGATAGCCGTGCAGGTCAAGAATATGCCGGGTGCGCAATTTGCCAGCATCCAGGGCGACAGTAGCGGCGCTCACGCGTTCCTCCAAATGCCGCCACCGCGCGGCCAGGTATTCACAAGGCTGGAATCCACCGGCCCGGATGTCGTGGTCGATGTACGCCGTTGGGGTGTTGAGTATTCAATGGACTCGGACTGCCCCGGCTTGATGATCTGCAAGAAGCGGATGGAATTTCTGGTGGGTCGTAGCGAGCAAAAAGTGCATCGCAACCTAGTTGCGCTACAAAATACATAGTTTAATGTGCATATTCTGTAAGAGCTAATGGCAGCCTTGTCCAATGAGGTATGAGCCTGAAGGGGACGCGTATTTCCACCCAGAAATGAGCCTGAGGCGGCGAATTTGGGGTTGAACTGATGGCTTGATCATCCAAGGATGGTGATCGACATGGATGAGGCCAGGCTGCGCA
>JANOAP010000274.1:0-2196 GCA_031411175.1 Rhodoferax sp.
TTGCAAAAATAACCAGTGTCGAAACCCCCGATCCACTGACCGCCATCATCAAACTCAGCAAACCAGCGCCCCCGATGCTGGCCGCGCTTGCATCAAGCTATGAATCGCCGATGATGCCCAAACATCTGTTTGCTGGTACCGACCCCGCCGCCAATCCGTACATCAGTAAACCGGTTGGAACGGGTCCCTTTGTTTTCAAGGAATGGAAAAAAGGAGAGTTCATTCTTCTGGAAAAAAATCCCAACTATTGGCAGGCTGGGAAACCGCTTTTGCGACGCATCGTTTTTCGGGTCATCAACGATGCGTCTGCACGCGCAGCGAGTTTTGAAACTGGCGAGGTTCATATTGGCGGTTTGAGCCCGGTGCCCCTGACCGATATGCCGCGGATTGCCAAGAATCCAGCATTAAGCGTTGAAACCCGTGGCTACTCTTATATGTCGCCGTTCATGCTGATGGAAGTAAATCTGCGCAAACCACCCTTGAATGATGTTCGCGTGCGCCGTGCCATCGCACATGCGATCGACCGTGACCGCATGACCCAGGTCGTCTGGATGGGCTATGGCAAACCGGCGGTCAGTGCAATCCCGTCACCCGTCACAGCCTTTCATTCGACCGATGTGCCCAAGTATGAATACAGTGTTGAAAAGGCTAAAAAACTGCTGGACGACGCCGGCTTGAAGCCAGGCGCAAACGGCATGCGGTTCAAAATGACCCATGACCTGTTTCCGCTGGGTTCTGACTTCCAGCGCACTGGCGAATTTATCAAGCAACAACTGGCCCGCGTCGGGATCGATGTTGAACTGCGCAGCCAGGATTTGCCTTCTTACTTCAGGCGCGTGTTCACCGAATACGATTTTGACAGCACCAGCGGTTACTACGGTGCTTTCGCCGATCCGACTCAAGGGGTGCAGCGACTGTACTGGTCAAAAGCGATTCAAAAGGGCGTGGTCTTTACCAACGCCACCGATTATCGAAGCGCTGACATGGATCGAATCATCGAAGCCGCGCAAGATGAAAATGACCCAGCCAAGCGCAAGTCGCTTTACCTGGACATGCAACGCCTTGCCATGACTGATCTGCCTGTGATCCCTTTGATGGAAACGCGCTTTATCACGCTGGCAAGTTCAAAATTAAAGAAACACACCATCAGCGCCGACGGTGTGATTGGCGGTAACTTTGCTGACGCCTACTTTGAAAAATAAGTGCGTCTGGTCATGAAACTGTCACAGCTCCAGTCGCCGATGTTTCGTCTTGTCGGGCAGCGTTTGCTCAAGGCCATACCGCTGTTGCTCGCCATTGTCATTTGCAACTTTATCCTCCTCAAAATGGCACCCGGCGATGCAGCCGACGTGCTGGCAGGCGAGGCGGCGGCGGGTACCGCTGAATACTTGGCTGAATTGCGAGCTCGCTTCGGACTGGATCAGCCGGTGTACATGCAGCTGTGGCATTACATCGTCAAATTGGTCAAGCTTGATCTGGGCTTTTCATTCCGACACAACCAAACTGTACTTTCGCTGATTCTTGACCGGCTCCCAGCCACCCTGCTGCTGATGTTCAGCGGGATGGCACTGGCGGTAGCCATTGGGGCGGCCCTGGGCGTACTGGCGTCGCAACGAGTCAATCAGCTGCGGGACAACATCATTTCTGTGTTCGCCATTCTGTCTTTTTCAATCCCCGTCTTCTGGCTGGGGCTCATGCTGATTGTCGTTTTCTCGGTGAACCTTGGCTGGCTCCCCGCAGGCGGCATGGAAACCATGGCCAGCGGCAAGCATGGCGTGGCCCGCATGCTGGACATTTTGCGACACATGGTGATGCCGGTCACGACACTCGGCCTGTTCTATGTGGCGCTTTACACGCGGGTCATGCGCGCTTCAATGCTTGAAGTCTTCAACCAGGACTATGTGACCACGGCACGCGCAAAAGGATTGAGCGAAAGTCGCATCACGTTCAGGCACGTGTTTCGCAACGCGCTGCTCCCAATGGTGACGTTGGTCGGCGTTCAATTTGGCACCCTGCTAGGCGGCTCGGTGCTGGTAGAAACCGTGTTTTCATGGAAGTGCCCAGGCCACCGCCAGGGCCAGCGCCGCCGCCCCTGAAGCCAGCAGCGCCAGCAGCACCAGCAGGGGCCACAGCAGCCGCCGCCAGCGCGATCGCGGCGGGCGGGTGGCGGGCGGGGCGGTGGCTGGCATCGGGCGT
>JANOAP010000275.1:0-4053 GCA_031411175.1 Rhodoferax sp.
CCAACCCGCTGCACGCAGGCCGCGCAATCACACAGCCACAGCCTCACCCCAGTAGTGAAAAGAGAGAATCTTGGGCCCAGGCAGGTAGCGAGACTGCACTTCGGGCTTGAACCCGGCCTGCTCAAGCAACGCCGGGATATCGCGGTCAAGCTGGCAACCGCCTGCCAGCTTGCTCCAATAGGGTTGCAGCCGTGTTTGCCAGCGCAGCACACCAGCATCTGGCGCGCGGCCATGCTCGGAAAACAGCAGCTTGCCGCCTGGTGCCAGCACGCGCCGCATCTCTTTCAAAGCGGCGACCGGGTCGGGGATGGTGCACAGCGTGTAGGTGCTGACCACCGTGTCGAAACTGTCGTCCTCAACCGGCAGCTTCTCGGCAGACAGGCCTACCAGTTGCACATCAATGCCTGCCAGCTTGCTGCGCTCCAGCGCGAGCCGGTGCATTCTGAGCGCCGGGTCAACGCCCACAATGGCCTTAACCCGCGAGCGGTCGTAAAACGGCAGGTTCAGGCCCGTGCCCATACCCACCTCCAGCACCCGCCCCTGCGCGAGCGGAATAACCTTTTGGCGCTGTTTGCGAATCGGCTTGATGCCGCAAGCCAGGTCGAGCAGATAGGGCAATAGGTGGCGGTCGTACCAGTTTTCAGCCATGGCGTTCCTTTTGGGGTCAAGCGCATACTACGCGTACGAACAACAAGTTGGAACCCCCATGACCCTTTGCCCCATCGCCATCGTGAGCAGCTGCGAGAAATGCCCCGCCTTCAAGATCTGTCCGCTGAAGGGCGTGATTGGCAGCCCGCCGCCGCCCAAAGCTGAAAAACCTGTGGCCTCAGCCCGCCCCAAGAAAAAGTAGGCGGGATAATCGGGGTCCATGAACCCCCTGCTCTCCCAACTCCAGCCCTACCCGTTCGAGCGCCTGCGCCTGCTGTTTGCAGGTGTGACGCCCAATCCCGATTTGCGGCCCATCAGCCTGGGCATAGGCGAACCCAAACACCCCACCCCGGTTTTCATTCAGGACGCGCTGGATGCCGCCGTGCGCAGCACGCCCAGCGGCCTCGCGGCGTATCCAGCCACAGCCGGTGAACCCGGGCTGCGCCAGTCTTTTGCGGGCTGGCTAAAGCGTCGCTACGGGCTGAGCCTGGACCCGGCCACCCAAATGCTGCCGGTGAACGGCTCTCGTGAAGCCTTGTTTGCGCTGGCGCAGACCGTGATCGACCCCAAAGTGGCAAGCGTGGGGGCACCGTATGTGATTTGCCCCAACCCTTTTTATCAAATTTATGAGGGCGCGGCCATTTTGTCGGGCGCGCGCCCCTGGTTTGTGCCTGCCGTTCCTGCCAAAAATTTTGCGCCAGACTGGGACAGCGTGCCCGAAGCCGTGTGGGCCAATACCCAATTGGTGTTCGTGTGCTCCCCCGGCAATCCCACTGGCGCGGTGATGCCGCTGGACGAGTGGCAAAAACTGTTTGCCTTGAGCGAAAAATACGGCTTTGTCATCGCGTCTGACGAGTGCTACAGCGAAATCTACTTCCGTGAAGAGCCCCCGTTGAGTGGGCTGGAAGCGGCCATGACACTGGGCGTGAACGACTTCAAGAATCTGATCGCCTTCACCAGCCTGTCCAAGCGCAGCAATGTGCCTGGCATGCGCAGCGGATTCGTGGCGGGCGACGCCAGCATCATCAAGCAGTTCCTGTTGTATCGCACCTACCACGGCAGTGCCATGAGCCCGGTGGTTCAAAGCGCCAGCATTGCGGCCTGGGACGATGAGCAGCATGTGGTGGACAACCGCGACATGTACCGCAAGAAGTTTGCCGAGGTCACGCCCGTGCTGGCCAGCGTGATGGATGTGGCCCTGCCAGACGCGGGCTTTTACCTGTGGGCGGCTGTACCAACACAGGCAGGCGCACCGGGCACACTGGGCGATGATGTGAAATTCGCGCGTGAATTGTTCGCTCTTTACAATGTGACCGTTCTGCCTGGGTCGTATCTAGCCCGAAACGTCGGTGGCCACAACCCCGGCGCCGGGCGAATCCGCATGGCACTGGTGGCTGAAACTGCTGAATGCCTGGCAGCCGCCCACCGTATCGTTCAATTTGTCAAATCCCAAACCTGAAAAACAGGAATCACTTTTCATGACCCAACAACTTCAACAAATCATCGACGCCGCGTGGGAAAACCGCGCCAGCATGTCCCCATCCGCAGCCCCCAAGGAGGTCGTGGAAGCCGTGGAGCACGTGATCAGCCAGCTCAACAATGGCACGTTGCGGGTGGCCACGCGCCAGTCCGTCGGCCAGTGGACCGTGCACCAGTGGATCAAGAAGGCCGTGCTGCTGAGCTTTCGCCTGAAGGACAACGTGATCATGAAAGCCGGCGATCTTGGCTTTTACGACAAAGTGCAAACCAAGTTCTCCCACCTGAGTGACGAAGAGATGAAGGCCACCGGCGTTCGCGTGGTGCCCCCCGCCGTGGCGCGCCGTGGCAGCTACATTGCCAAGGGTGCGATCCTGATGCCGTCTTACGTCAATATTGGTGCCTATGTGGATGAAGGCACCATGGTCGACACCTGGGCCACCGTGGGCTCCTGCGCGCAAATTGGCAAACATGTGCATTTGAGCGGCGGCGTGGGCATTGGCGGCGTGCTGGAGCCCGTGCAGGCCGGCCCCACCATCATTGAAGACAACTGCTTCATCGGTGCCCGCTCCGAAGTGGTCGAAGGCGTGGTGGTTGAGGAAAACTCGGTGATCTCAATGGGCGTTTACATCGGCCAGAGCACGCCGATTTATGACCGCGAAGCCGATACCGTGTCCTATGGCCGCATTCCGGCGGGCTCCGTCGTGGTGTCGGGCAACCTGCCCAAGGCCGGTGGCAAATACAGCCTGTACTGCGCCGTGATTGTGAAGCGCGTGGACGCCAAGACCCGCGCGACCACGAGCCTGAACGAACTGTTGCGCGACTGATCGTCTCGAACGCACTTTCTTGGAATCAGTTTTTTTGACAGTCACAGGGAGTTGAACCATGGCAACCACCGGCACACCAGGCACGATGGAGCGGATTCTGCGGCTCATGTCAGAAAAGAAGGCCTCAGACGTTTACCTGTCGGCCCACTCCCCCGCGCTGATCAAGATCAACGGCCAGTGCGTGCCCATCAATGCGCAACTGCTGCCGCCCGAGGCTCCCCGCAATCTGCTGGCCGAAGTGCTGCCGCCTGAGCGCATCGTAGAGCTGGAAGAGACCGGCGAGCTCAATATGGGCTTCCCGATTTCTGGTGTGGGCCGGTTCCGGGTCAGCGGCATGCGACAACGGGGTTCCATTGCGGCGGTGGTCCGTTTCATCCCCAATTCGATCCCGCCTCTGGATTCGCTGGCGGTGCCCATGATTCTGGGCGACCTGATCATGGAGAAGCGCGGCTTGCTGCTGATGGTGGGCGCCACCGGTGCAGGCAAGAGCACGACGCTGGCCTCCATGCTGGACTTTCGCAATGAAGCCCAGTCAGGCCACATCCTCACCATTGAAGACCCGGTGGAGTTCTTGTTTTCCAACAAAAAGTCAGTGGTCAACCAGCGCGAAATTGGCAGTGACACGCAGTCACTGCAAGTCGCTCTAAAAAATGCGCTGCGCCAGGCACCAGACGTGATCATGATTGGCGAAATCCGCGACCGCGAAACCATGTCGGCGGCCATTGCCTATGCGCAGTCGGGCCACCTCTGCCTGGCGACCATGCACGCCAACAACAGCTACCAGGCCCTGAACCGGATCCTGAGCTTCTACCCCGTTGAAGTGCGCCAGACCATGCTGGGCGACCTGGCGGCGGCACTCAAGGCCGTGGTGTCGCAGCGGCTGCTGCGCACCGTCACCGGCAGCCGCGCACCGGCGGTGGAAGTGATGCTCAACACCAAGCTGATCGCCGAGCTGATCGAAAAGGGCGACTTCTCGGGCGTCAAGGAAGCGATGGAGAAGTCGATGGCCGAAGGCTCGCAGACCTTCGAGCAGGCCATCGCCAAGCTGATCGTGGACGGCGTGGTGGACAAGAAGGAAGGCATCGCCAACGCCGACTCGCCC
>JANOAP010000276.1:0-2628 GCA_031411175.1 Rhodoferax sp.
CAACCACCAGAGCGGTAGCGACTCCCAAGTGCTGGATCTGCCCAAAGGTGATGCGCGCACCCAGCAGGGCCACACCACAGCGCAGCACCGTGCGGCCACAAAACTCCACGCCGGTGCGCATGCCCGGGTGAGTCATCAGAAAATGAAACGCCAGGCCAATCAGCAAGGCATAAAGCAGTTGTGGCCCGCCAAAATGCTCCGACAAAAAGGTAGCCGCCAGCGCAATGACGACGCAAACCATGATGCCAGGCAGGTAAGCCGCCAGTGCGGCCTTCATTCGCAGAAACATCAAATCAACTGCGCTTTGACAGCAGGCTCACGTAATCGTGCTGCTGGGTGTTGATGGTGGACACGCGGTACTCCACGGGCTTCTCGCCGAAGGTCAGCGCCGTGCGGTGCACCTCCAGCACGGGCAGGCCAGGTGCCACGCCCAGCACGCGGCTGGCCTCGCGGCTCGCGGGAATGGCGCGCGCCCGCTCATGGGCACGCAGCACGGTGATGCCGAAGTCCTGCTGGTAGAGGTGATAGATCGTGCTCAGGCGGTCAACAAAGCGCTTCTCGGTCAAACCTTTGAACGTGAGCGCGGAAACGCAAAGGCGGTCATATACCACCGGGCGTCGCGACAGGCTCAGACTATTGCCGATACGAAAGACTGGGTCGCCCACGCGGATGCTCAGCGCAGAGGCCTCGTCTTCAATCGCCCTTGTTTTTTCAAACGACAAGCACTCCACTCCGGGATATTCATGCTCTTGCGTGATATCCGGGCCCCGCTTTTCCACATGGAAGAACTGGAACAGGAAGCGGTCGTTGTTGTGCATGACCACAAACGTGCCTTTGCCCTGGCGGCGGATCAATACGTTTTCATGCACCAGCTCATCGACTGCCTTGCGCAGCGTGCCAATGCTGACATTGAGTTTGCTGGCGATTTCTGATTCGCTGGGCAGACAGTCAGATGGCGCATAACGGCCCCTCTCAATGAGCTTGATCAGCACCCGCTTGACCTGCCTGTAAAGCGGGATGCCACCGGCGTCTGGCAAGGGGCTCAGGCCGTCGGCTTCGGATGTTGCTTCGGTGATCATGGCGGCATTCTAAAAGGCTTGTACCTATTCATACAAGTCATACATATGACCTATTTGACAAACGATTGGCGGTCACTAGACTCTGCCATGCAAACAATTTTCTAACCGGAGTTTTAATGATTCATTTTGTGTTGCACGACGCCAAAGACACCGTGGCCGTTGTCGTAGTGGAAGGTGTGAAGACAGGCGATGCCCTGACGGGCTGGATCATGGACGAAGACAAGATGATCCAGATCCAGGCCAAGCAGGATATTCCGATTGGCCACAAGATTGCCCTTAAGGACGTTGCTGTGGGCGATACCGTCTGGAAGTACGGGATTGACATGGGCAAGGTGGTGGCACCCATTCAGGTGGGCCAGCATGCCCACGTTCACAACATCAAAACAAAACGCTGGTAGGCGTAACGGAGTACTGAGATGAGCATCATTGACAAAAACACCACTTTCATGGGCTACCGCCGCGAGAACGGCCGCGTGGGCGTGCGCAACCATGTCATCATCCTGCCGCTGGACGACCTGTCCAACTCGGCTGCTGAGGCCGTGGCGCACAACATCAAGGGCGCAATGGCGATTCCACACTCGTATGGTCGCCTGCAATTTGGTGCCGACCTGGATCTGCACTTCGCCACCATCATCGGCACCGGCTGCAACCCCAACGTGGCGGCGGTGGTCGTCATCGGCATTGAAGACGGCTGGACGCAAAAGGTTGTTGAAGGCATTCGCTCCACCGGCAAGCCGGTGGTCGGCTTCGGTATAGAGTTGCATGGCGACCATGACACCATCATGCGCGCGAGCAAGGCCGCCCGTGAATTCGTGCAAACTGCAAGCGAGAAGCAGCGCGAGGCCTGCAACATCTCCGAGCTGTGGGTCTCCACCAAATGCGGCGAGAGCGACACCACCAGTGGCTGCGGTGCCAACCCCACCGTGGGTGACGCGTTTGACAAGCTGCATCCATTGGGCACTTACCTGTGCTTTGGTGAAACCACCGAGCTCACCGGCGGCGAGCAGATCGTGGCCGCCCGTTGCGCCAACGATGCGGTGCGCGAGAAGTTCATGTTCATGTTCAACCGCTATCAAGAGGTCATCAACCGCCACAAGACCAGCGACCTGTCTGACAGCCAGCCGACCAAGGGCAACATCGCCGGTGGCCTGACCACCATTGAAGAAAAAGCGCTGGGCAACATCCAGAAGATCGGCAAAAAATGCACGGTGGACGGTGTGATCGACAAGGCTGAGGTACCCACGCACCCCGGTCTGTGGTTCATGGATTCGTCTTCCGCTGCGGCCGAAATGGTGACGTTGTGCGCGGCCTCCGGCTACGTGGTGCATTTTTTCCCCACGGGCCAGGGCAACGTCATCGGCAACCCGATCCTGCCGGTCATCAAAATCTGCGCCAATCCGCGCACGGTACGCACCATGAGCGAACACGTAGACGTGGACACCACGGGCCTGTTGCAACGCGAGATCACGCTGGATCAGGCGGGTGACAAACTGCTGGAAAACATGTTGCGCACCGCCAATGGCCGCCTCACCGCTGCTGAAGCGCTGGG
>JANOAP010000277.1:0-1973 GCA_031411175.1 Rhodoferax sp.
GGCGACGCGATCATGGCGCTTTTTGGCGCACCCATCCAGAGGACTGATGACATTGAGGCCGCACTGGCCTGTGCGATCGAAATGCAGATTGCCATGGGTGAAATCAATGAAGCCAATCAGGCACACGGCATGGCGGCTTTGTACATGGGCATCGGCATCAACACGGGCGATGTGGTCGCCGGGCACCTGGGGTCGGCCTTGCACAGTGAATACACGGTGATTGGCGATCAGGTCAACCTGGCTTCTCGGGTTGAAGCCCACAGCCTGCGTGGCCAGATTCTGCTCAGCGAGCACTCTTATCTTCTGGCCCGCCACTTCATAGAGACCGGTGACGTGAACGAGGTCAAGGTGAAGGGGAAAAAGGGTTCAGTTCGCATGTATGAGCTGCTGTCCACCCAGCGCCCTCACCCCCTGACCGCGCCGCGCCGCGAGATCCGCAACAGCCCGCGCGTTGAGGTTGACATGGCGCTGACGTTTCAGATGCTCCAAGGAAAAGCCGTCTTGCCGACCGCACATGAAGGGCGGGTAGTCGACATCAGCTATGGGGGCCTCTACATTGTCAGCCCGGTGCCGATAGAGCCGTTTGGCGACATCAAGATTGCGCTGTCACTGTCCATGCTGGGGTCGGACCTGACCGAGATTTATGCCAAAGTCTTGCGGGTGAACCAGGTAGGTGAAGACTACGAATGCAGGACCGAATTCACGTCCATTGACCCTGAAGCTGGCCTGATCATCAAGGAGTTTGTGGACGGCATTGTCGAGGTGAACCGGCGATAGGGTTGAACCCCGACTGGCGGGGCTGCTAGCCAGCTACCCGGCGACTACCTAGCGGCCTACCCCGCCTGCTTGAACGCCATCACCGCCTGGTTGCGCAACGTACGCAGCAGCGCAAGCTCTTTTTCGTCCAGCACCAGGTCACCGCGAACTTTTTTGTCGGCATAGATCAGACCAAAGGCTGAACCCTTCATCTGCAGGGGCAGCACCAGAAACGTGGGCGCGTTGAAATGCTTGCGGTACCACTCGGGCAGGCGCTGGGCAATGCGCGACTCGGTGGCGTCGCTGATCATGGTGTCGGCACCCTTGGTGCAGACGGCACCAAACAGGTCCAGGTTGGTCACCTTCAGCGGCACGTTGAAGGTCTTCACGATGCCCTCCACCCCCTGCCCCAGCCCAAACCGCCCCGTGAGGCATTCGGTCTTGGGGTCGCGCATGCAGAAGATGATGCGCTGGAAATCCATGGCCCGGTACATCGTCTCCAGAATCATGCGCAGCACGTCTGTCAGCCGAAACTCCTCCACCATGGCGTTGGTGATGTCCTGAATGCCGGCGGCCAGCAGCTCGGCCACGGGCTGCGCCTTGCGCGGTGCTTCGCCGCCCGATGGCATGTCGTGTGTGAGGGTGGCGTGGAGTTCATCCGAAATCAGACTGTCGGCAGCGTCGTCCAGCACGACCTCCACACCGTCGCTGTCGTCATGGGGTGCCTGGAGCAATTTGGCGGCCGCCGAGCCGGGCTGGATTTTGAGGTCCATCGCCTGCGCCATCTCGATCAGCTTCAGGCGCGCCTTGGCGGTGGCGGCCTGCACTTCTTCTGCGGTGGCGTCCAGCGCGCGGCAATGGCGTCTGGCCAGCTTGAGCAGTTGCGCATCCAGCTCTTTCGCGCCACTGTGCAACAGCGCGTCGGCAATTTCATTGGCGGCTGTGGCGGTGCAGCGCTGGCGCTCACCTGCATCGTCGGGTGCACGTGTGGGCGGCTCGCCCGTGGGCTTGCGCATGCAGCGTTGAATGCCGTCGGGCAAGCCCCAGGCCCTGGCCACGCCCAGGCCCAACTCCTGATAGCTCAAGCCCAGCACGGAAGCCGAGGCGGAGGCTTCACTCACCGGCTCGCGACTGGCGGTGTGAAGGCCGCGCACCGCGCGCGCCTCTTCCGGAAAATAAAACTCGGCCAGCAGGCGGCCCAGGTTCTGGAACATGGC
>JANOAP010000278.1:0-7473 GCA_031411175.1 Rhodoferax sp.
CCGCGCGCCAGCCTCTATGCCCGCATTGGTACCTGCACGCAGGAATACGGCTCACTCAACACCTGGCTGGTAGACGTGATCAATACGCTGACGGGCCACATGGACGAGCCCGGCGGCACCATGTTCCCCAAGGCCGCTGCATTTTCGGTGAATGCAAGCGGTCAGCCCGGCAAAGGGCGGGGTGTGGTGCTGGGCCGCCATGCCAGCCGCGTGGGCAAAGCACCTGAAGTCATGGGCGAGTTGCCCATCACCTGCCTGGCAGAAGAGATCGAAACGGCGGGCGACGGCCAGATCAGGGCCATCATCACCGTGGCTACCAACCCGGTGCTGTCCAGCCCCAACGGCCCCCGCATTGCCGAGGCGCTGGAGAGCCTGGACTTCATGGTCAGCCTGGACATCTACCTGAATGAAACCACCCGCCACGCCGATGTGATCCTGCCCGGCCCATCGCCCCTGGAAGACATGCACTACGACGTGCCTTACCCGCAAATGTCATGGCGCAACCATGCACGCCACAGTGCCCCTATTTTTGCGCCCGAGCAGGGCCAGCCCATGGAATGGGAAACCATGCTGAAGCTGGCAGCGATAGCCTCTGGCAAGGATGCCGACTTGAGCGGCATCGAGGTTGATAACAAGAGTTTTGCCGACGACATGCACCGCCAGTTTGGCGAACAAGCCCAGGCCGTGCTGGACGCCACCCAGGGCTTGCGGGGGCCAGACCGCCTTCTGGATGTGGCGCTGCGCACCGGACCCTATGGCGACCAATTTGGCAAAAACCCAACCGGCTTGACGCTGGCCAAAGTCAAAGCCAGCACAGCCACCGGCGGAACCGACCTGGGGCCGCTGATGCCACGCATCCCCGAGATGTTGCGCACCCCCAGCGGGAAGATCGAGCTGGCTCCACGCCAGCTACTGACCGACCTGCAACGCGCAGTGACAGACATCAAGCGCCCCGTGCCCGACATGGTCATCATCGGCCGACGCGACACGCGCTCCAACAACAGCTGGATGCACAACCTGCCCATCCTCGCCAAAGGCCCCATACGTTGCACAGCCTTGGTTCATCCGGTGGATGCAACCCGCCTGGGCCTGGTGGACGGTGCCATGGCCCGCATTGCCACCACCACCTCACAAGGCCCGAAAAGCATCGAAGCCCAGGTGCAATTCAGCACGGACATGATGCCCGGCGTGGTCAGCCTGCCCCATGGCTGGGGTCACAACCTGCCGGGCACGAAATTGCAGCTGGCAGCACTGCGGCCTGGCGTTAATTTGAATGATTTGCTGGATGAAAACCTGCGTGACCCGCTAACGGGAAATGCGGTGTTGAGCGGGGTGCCGGTAACGATGTGTGCGGCGGCCTAAGGCTGGACAACCCTCAAACCCTCAAAATAATGCCGGAAAAATCCGGTATCGGTGGTTAGCAAGGCATCCGCCTGTTTGATGGCGTGGGCACCAATCAAAAAATCAGGCGCGGTGCGCTCGCGCGGCCCCTTGTTTCGGGCATAGCCCCGCATGATGCGTGCGGCCTCCAGGGCGGCCTCCATGGACAGAGGGTCGTGGTCTATCTGGCAGGCCGCCAAAAACTCACGCAAGTCTTGCTCGGTTGCAAAGTAGCGCCCCAGTTCCGCCACCACGACAGCGCACACGCACAGGCTGCCGTGGGCCAGCGCTGCCTCAAGCGCTTTCTGGGCAGCCGTGGCACCGGGAGCGCCTTTGACAATGTCAAACAACACGCTCGAATCGACTGCACTTTTCATGACACGGGCAGCTTGGCAGGTTTTATCGGCTTGCTGGGCTTGGACTTGCTCACTTTGCCTTTTGTACCCGCGGCTTGCCAGGGCACCGGGCGGCCCCGCAGTTCGGCCAACGCCTGTTCGGTAGACAGGCCATCATCAATCGCCCGGCCTATCCAGCGGCTTAAATCAAGCTGCACTTTCTTCTCGATCAGCAGACGCCCGTCTTCAATGCGGATTTGCAGCTTTGCTCCGGGCTTGAGGCCCAGCGCGTCGCGAGCCTCTTTGGGAATCACAATCTGGCCGCGCTCGGCCAGAGTTACATCGATGGTTTCCATGGCATACCTCGTAGTGCACTCACTTAAGTATGCTTTATTTAGTATGAAAATTCAAGTATGCCTAACCGGCTGATAACTACTCCACCCGTGTCACCGCGCTGGGCTTGAACCCCAGATCCGCCGCCTTGCCTTTGCGCCCGCGCGCCGCACGGGCATTGTTCAGGCTGCGAATTTCCAGCGTTTCTTCACGCTCTTTGCCGCCGCGCCCTATGCCTTCTATTTTCACGCTGCGGGTGTAAGCGGCTGCACCGGCTAACGTGTCCTTGGCTTCCAGGTCAATCAGCATCAAGCCCCGGCCGCCATTGCCCATGGCCTTGAGTTCGCTGATCTCGAAGGTCAATATGCGGCCCCCGGTGGACGCGCAGGCCACGTGGGTGGCGGGGACGAGGGTTTTGACCGCGCTGCTGGCCGCTACGCCATTGGCGGCGGGTGTGACCAGCGTGCCGACCGTGCCCGACACGGTGGACGGACGGCACAGGGTTTCGCCTTCGTTGCAGGTCACAAAAGCCTTGCCCGCTTTCTGCCGCGAGATCATGTTGTCCACCGTCGCCAGGAAGCCGTAGCCGCCCGAGCCACTGAGCAGCAGGGTGGCACTGGCCGGCCCGGCAAAGTAATAGCTGAGCTGCGTGCCCGCTTCCAGCTCAATCAGCGTGGTGATGGGTTGCCCATCACCACGCGCGCCGGGCAACAGTGCCACAGCCACGGAGTAGATGCGCCCGTTGTTGCCAAAGGCCAGCAGGGTATCGACCGTGCGGCATTCAAATGTGCCGTACAGCCCATCGCCCGCCTTGAAGGCAAAGCTGGCCGCCTCGTGCCCATGGCCGGTGCGCGCACGCACCCAGCCTTTCTGGCTGACCACCACGGTGACGGGCTCGTCCACCACCTTCACTTCAAGCACGGCTTTCTTCTCGGACTGGATCAGCGTGCGGCGCGCGTCGGCAAAGGTTTTGGCATCGCCTTCAATCTCCTTGATCATCAGGCGGCGCAAGGTGGCCGGGCTACCCAGAATTTCTTCAAGTTTCTTCTGCTCTTCACGCAGCTCTTTGAGCTCCTGCTCGATCTTGATGGCTTCCAGCCGGGCGAGCTGGCGCAAGCGGATTTCAAGAATGTCTTCGGCCTGCCGGTCGCTCAGGCTGAAGCGTGCAATCAACGCGGCCTTGGGCTCGTCGGACTGGCGGATGATGGCAATCACCTCGTCGATGTTGAGCAGCACAATTTGCCGCCCCTCCAGAATGTGCACGCGCGCCTGCACCTTGCCCAGGCGGTGTTCCGAGCGGCGCTGGATGGTGGTCTGGCGGAACTCGATCCACTCCGTCAGCATCTGGCGCAAAGACTTTTGCGTGGGCCGGCCATCCAGCCCGACCATCGTCAGGTTGATCGGCGATGAGGTCTCTAAACTGGTGTGGGCCAGCAGTGTGGTGATGAGTTCCTGCTGTTCAATGCGGCTGGTTTTGGGCTCGCACACCAGGCGCACGGCCGCGTCTTTGTTGGACTCATCACGAATCACGTCGAGAACGGCCAGCACCGTGGCCTTGGTCTGGGTTTGCTCCAGCGACAGGGCCTTTTTGCCGGTCTTGATTTTGGGGTTGGTGATTTCCTCGATTTCTTCCAGCACTTTTTGGGTGCTCACGCCCGGCGGCAGTTCGGTGATGACCAGTTGCCACTGGCCGCGTGCCAGCTCTTCAATCTTCCAGCGGGCCCGCACCTTGAGGGAGCCGCGACCGGTGCGGTACGCATCGGCAATGTCGGTGGCCGAGCTGATGATCTGGCCGCCGCCGGGGTAGTCCGGGCCGGGAATGATGGCCAGCAAATCGTCGTCTGTCAGCTTCGGCGTCTTGATCAGCGCCACGCAGGCGTCGGCAATCTCGCGCAGGTTGTGGCTGGGGATTTCGGTGGCCAAGCCCACGGCAATGCCACTGGCCCCATTGAGCAGGGCAAACGGCAGGCGGGCAGGCAACTGGCGCGGCTCTTCGGTCGAGCCGTCGTAGTTGGGCTGAAAATCGACCGTGCCTTCGTCGATTTCATCCATCAGCAGACTGGTGATTTTGGCCAAGCGTGCCTCGGTGTAGCGCATGGCTGCAGCGCCATCACCGTCACGTGACCCAAAGTTGCCCTGGCCGTCGATCAGCGGGTAGCGCTGCGAAAAGTCTTGCGCCATGCGCACCAGCGCGTCATAGGCGGACTGGTCGCCATGCGGGTGAAACCGGCCCAGCACGTCGCCCACCACGCGGGCGCTCTTGACCGGCTTGGCACCACTGTTGCCATTGGCCCCGCCAAAGCCCAGCCCCATGCGCGACATGGAATACAGAATGCGGCGCTGCACGGGCTTGAGGCCATCGCACACATCGGGCAGTGCGCGGCCTTTGACAACGCTCAGGGCATATTCAAGGTAGGCGCGCTGGGCGTAGGTGGCGAGGTTGGGAGAATCGTCGCCGTCATTGGCGGGCGAGGTCAGGTCAAGAGGGGGTTGGTCGGTCATGAAACTAATCTAGGACAATAGGGAGGTGGAGTTGGTTGTTCCACCAGGTTTGTAGATGCTTATTTTTAAAGATTGGACGGCTTGACGCCCGCTACTTATCCTCATCCAGCCGTTGGGCAGCTTCAATTGCGGTGCGCTCACGTTCAATCTCCGCGCGCAAATCATCCTCAGACGGCAAGACCAAACGATACTTGGTCGCAAAAAGTTGTTCGCTATCTTTGAGCACGGAGTAACGTGCCACCGACTGGTCTTTTTGGTCACAAAGCAGAATGCCCACCGTGGGGTTCTCGTCTGGCCCGCGCTTTAAATCGTCGTACATACGGACATACATGTCCATTTGCCCGATGTCCTGGTGTGTGAGCTTGCCGGTCTTCAAGTCAATCAAAACAAAGCACTTGAGCAGGTAGTTGTAAAACACCAGATCAATGTAGAAGTCCTGAAACTCAGTGCTAACCCTTTGCTGCCGGGCCACAAATGCAATCTGCCGATCCAATGCGCGCGAACTCCAATTTTGCAGGGCCGCTTCATTCATGTACCACTGCTGCGCCTCCTGACTGCTTACCCGCAATAGCAGTCGGTAATGCGTCCAGCTCAATTCGCGACGCAGTGCGTCGCGAATGGGAAAGGCTTGGTAAAACCCCCGCATGTGCCGCAAGTTCGTGGCGTCAAAACCCTTGCCAAACTCTCGACTCAGGACGGTTGCCAACTGGGGAAGCAATTTTTTCCCGTAGGCAGCCCGGACCTCCCCACCTTGCTCAAATTCAACAATGTGGTGGCCAATCTCCCAACAGGTTTGCACCTGCACCATGTCCACGGCACGCAATGCTTGTTGCCGACCTTTTTGAATCAGCGCCCGCAAAGCATCCAACAGCTCGGCGGGTAACGCCATAGGAATCGATGGTTCAGTCATATTTCAAGCATGTCGCACGCCCCGCCTCACGCTCAGGTACGAGGTAGAGCGGCGGGGGCAGGAGGAATAAGACGGGCCGTGCCACTCATTGCTTAGGGAGTAGTCTCTGATGCCGCGCCGGCTTGTGCAGCGCCCTGATGAATTGAAGGCGGGTTGGTGGACGGAATATTGGCCGGATTAGCGGGCGCAACCGCAGACGGCAGAGGTGCCAGCATATTGCCGCGCCGCGCCGCGCCACCCAGCATTTCCATGCGCACCCGCGTGGGGTAACGCTGCTCCGTCACGGCCGCCGGAGGCTTCAGGCCGGTATAAAGCTGCATGACGGTCTTGACGTAGTTTTGGGTTTCCTTGAAATTCGGGATCTGGTTGCCCGCCCTCTGCACAGCACCTTCACCGGCGTTGTAAGAGGCCAGCGCCAAGTCGAGCCGCCCCGGAAACATGTCGATCAGCAGGCGCAGGTAGCGCGTACCGGTCTTGACGTTGATCTTGGGGTCAAACAGCTTTTTCTCCAGCGAGACTTTCTTGTCGCCATCCACACCGAAGCGGCGCGCCGTGTCGGGCATAAGCTGCATCAGGCCCATGGCACCTTTGGGTGACACCGCATTGACGTCAAAGCCAGACTCGGTGGCGATCAGGGCCTGCAGCAACTCGTAGTCCACCTTGTGCAGATTCGAGGCCTCGCGCAAATGGTGCTTCACCACCTTGTAGTTGGGTGACACATCAAAGAAGGCCAGCAGCTTGGCGGGTACGGTGGGCACGCTCACGGGGCGGGGGGTGTCGGTGGCGACGCTCTTGGGCGTCTTGCTGGTGTCAAAGCTCTCGCCACCGCGGTAAAAAATCTCGTACCGGTCGTCCAGTTTCTCGGCCGCAAAGTGGGCCACGCCTTTTTCGTCGATGTAGCCCCAGACGTCGGCATGAGCCGTTTGCTGTGAAAATAATAGCAAACAAGCCAATAAATACGAAGGCCAACGCCTCATTCTGGCAATGAGGCCCCCTGTTGTCCGCAGAATGACCCGCGCGGCGTGCATCAGATGTCTACCTCAACCGCATCGCCATGCAGTTCCATCAGCTCGCGCCGGGCTGCGGCCTCGCCCTTGCCCATCAGCTTGGTGATCAGGTTCTCGGTCGCCAGGAAATCAATCGCGCCCAGCGCGATGGGCAGCAGGCGGCGCGTGTCGGGGTTCAGCGTGGTGTCCCATAGCTGCTCGGCGTTCATCTCGCCCAGGCCCTTGAAGCGGCTGATGCTCCAGGCCCCTTCGCGCACGCCTTCCTTGCGCAACTTGTCCAGAATGGCGGTGAGCTCGCCTTCGTCCAATGCATAGGCTTTTGAAGCGGGCTTCTTGCCACGCGCGGGCGCATCCACCCGAAACAACGGAGGGCGCGCGACAAACACATGACCGGTCTCAATCAGCTTGGGGAAATGCCGGAAGAACAGCGTGAGCAGCAGCACCTGAATGTGCGAGCCATCCACGTCAGCATCACTCAGGATGCAGACCTTGCCGTAGCGCAGGCCGCTCAAGTCAGGTGAATCGTTGGGGCCATGCGGGTCCACACCAATGGCCACCGAGATATCGTGAATTTCGGTGTTGGCAAACAGCCGGTCGCGGTCCACCTCCCAGGTGTTGAGCACCTTGCCACGCAAAGGCAGCACGGCTTGCGTCTCCTTGTTGCGGCCCATCTTGGCGCTGCCACCGGCCGAGTCGCCCTCGACCAGAAACAGCTCGTTGTGCAGCAGGTCGCGGCTTTCGCAGTCGGTCAGCTTGCCGGGCAGCACGGCCACGCCGGAGCCTTTTCGTTTTTCAACTTTCTGGCTGGCGCGTTGCCGGGTTTGTGCCTGCTTGATGACCAGCTCGGCCAGCTTCTTGCCGTGGTCGACATGGTGGTTGAGCCACAGCTCCAAGGCCGGCTTCACGTAGGCCGTCACCAGCCGCAGCGCGTCGCGCGAGTTCAGGCGCTCCTTGGTCTGGCCCTGGAACTGCGGGTCCAGCACCTTGGCGGACAGCACGAAGCTGG
>JANOAP010000279.1:0-31475 GCA_031411175.1 Rhodoferax sp.
GACAATGGCCAGCTCACCTATCGCAACCGCTGGGTGCAGACCGAGGGCTTTGTCGAAGAACAGGACGCCGGGAAAGCCACCTACTACGGCATCCGCGAAACCCTCAAGGGCCGCCCCGACAAGCGACTGAAAGACACGGCCAACACTGACCTGGTGGGGCACCGGGGCCGTGCACTGGCGCTTTGGTACATGTCGGGCGATGCCTATGAGATCGACCCTATCACGCTGGAGACGCTGGGCAAATCAGAGGCCATTGCCAACAGCGGGGGCAAGATTTCAGCACACGCGAAGGTGGATGAGGTCACTGAAGAAATGATGTTCTTCGACTACGGCAATGACGCGCCCTACATGCACTACGGGGTGGTGGGTGCCGACGGCGCGCTCAAGCATTACGTGCCGATTGACCTGCCCGGCGCGCGCCTGCCGCACGACATGGCCGTGACCGAGCACTACTCGATCCTGCACGACCTGCCACTGTTTCACGACCATGAGGCCATGGCCCTGGGTCGCCACAAAATCGAATTCCATCCCGAGATGCACACCCGGCTGGGCGTCATTCCGCGCTTCGGCGCCAGTGACAGCATCCGCTGGTTCAACTTCACGCCCTGCTACCTGTACCACGTGGTCAACGCCTGGGAGGAAACTGACGGCAAAGGCAGCGATGTGGTGGTGATGGTGGGCTGCCGCTACATGCCGGTGCTGGATGCGCAAGGCCGTATCGACGCCCAGCGCACCGCCAAGGACGTGGCCGAGCTGGTCATGCATGCCAGGCTGTGGGTCTGGAAGATGAACCTCACCACCGGCGAAACAACCGAGCATGTGCTCAACGACAAATTCAACGCCGAGTTCCCCACCTGCAACGCCCGCAAGACGGGCCGCAAGACCCGCTTTGGCTACCTGGTGGATCACTCAGAGACGGTCACGCTGCAATGGTCTGGCGTGCGCAAGTTTGACCTGGACACGGGCGCTGACTTGGGTGGATGGTCAGACGACACGCAGCACAGCTGGTATTCCGAACCCTGGTTTGCCGAGGCCGACGCTCCCCAGTCAGAAGACCACGGCTACGTGATCGCGTTCCAGTGGAACGACGCGCTCAAGCGGCAGACACTGGATATTTTTGACGCACGCAACATCGCGCAGGGGCCTGTGACCCAGGTCGAGCTACCGCAACGCCTGCCCACTGGTTTTCATGCCTGCTGGATCGAGAAAGACCGGCTGCAATCACGCGGATGAGGCAGCCATGAAACTCAACGACCTGCCCTCTCACGAGATCCCCGCACTCGACGGGAACAATGCGCCTGTCCGCACCGAAGATGTGTTCGACAACATGCCGGTAATTGGCGAGGTGCCCAAAGACCTTAACGGGCTGTATGTGCGCAATGGTCCCAATCCGTTTTACCAGCCCGAATGGCGCTACCACGCCTATGACGGTGACGGCATGGTGCATGCCATCCAGTTTCAAAACGGCAAGGTCACTTACCGCAATCGCTGGGTCCAAACCCAGGCACTGAAGGAGGAACGTGCCGCCGGGCAGGCCCTCTGGAAAGGCTTGAAGGAGCCGATGCGCGCAGACCGCGAAGACGAGCCGCTCAAGAACACCGCCAACACCGACGTCAAGTACCACGCGGGGCGCCTGGTCACCATGTGGTACCGCTCCGGCATGCCCTACGCCGTGGACCCCTACACGCTAGAGACGCTGGGCACCGCTGACTTTGACGGCGCGTTCGCCAAAATATCAGCCCATTCGCGGCCCGATGAACACACGGGCGAGTTGCTGTTTTTTGACTACAGCCTGACCGCGCCCTATATGGAGTACGGCGTCATCGGGCCAGACCGCAAGCTCAAGCACAAGATTGAAATCCCATTGCCGGGGCCGCGCCTGCCGCACGACATGGCCGTGACCGAGCACTACACCATCCTGCACGATTTTCCCTTGTGGCCGGACGAGGAGGCGCTGAAGGCGCGACGCTACAAGATTCGTTTTCATGCCGACCAGCCCACACGCTTTGCCGTGGTGCCACGCTACGGGTCGTCACAAGACATTCGCTGGTTCGAGGCCAAGCCTGCCTACATGCTGCACGTGGTGAACGCTTGGGAAGAAGGTGCGCCCGGTGAAGAGGTGGTGGTGATGGTGGGCACGCCCTACCGCATTCACACCACCGCCAGTGGGGAACTGGATTCGCGCCGCCTGGAGCACACCATCAACCAGCGCCAGCGTGACTTCATGCTGTATGAATGGCGTTTTGACCTCAAGACCGGTAAGACGCATGAACGCATCATTGACGATGTGCTCAACACCGAATTCCCGGTGATCAACAGCGCCTGGCAGGGCCGCAAAAACCGGTACTCGTACAACATCATCTTCCCTCAGGGCGGGCGCGAGGAGCCACGTTTCCCCGGCCTGGTGAAGTACGACCTGAGCACCGGCGGTTACATCGCCTACAGCGCTGGGCCGCAGTACTTTTACAACGAGCCTGGCTTTGCGCCGCGCGATAACAGCCAGGCCGAAGACGACGGCTATTTGGTGATGCCGGTCTGGAACCCGACCGACGAGCGCTCGGAGATTCAGGTGTTCGACTGCAAGGGTGCCCGTATGGCCGACGGGCCTATTGCGCGGATTCTGTTGCCGCGGCGCATTCCCCATGGCTTTCATGCCAGCTTTGTAAGTCAACGCACGCTGGACCGCTGGAAGTAAATCATGATCCTGGTTTCAGAAGCGAAGATTGAAGACTACACCGCGCGGGGCTGGTGGGGCACGCAAACCCTGTGGGACTGCTTTGTCAACAACGTGAGCCAGTGGGGCCACCGCGAAGCCGTGGTCGATGCGCCCAACCGGTCCGACTTCGCGCATGGCGAGCCGCGCCGCCTGAGCTGGAGCCAGGTGGCTGACGAGGTAGACAGATTCAGCGCTGTGCTGATTGACCAGGGTGTGCGCCGTGACGACATTCTGGTGGCCATGATGCCCAATTGCGTGGAGCAGTTTGTGGTGTACCTGGCCTGCGCCCGGCTGGGTGTGGTGGTGACGCCGGCGCCTGTGCAATACCGCGAGCACGAGCTGGATCACATTCTGGAACAAACCGGCGCAGTGGCTGCTGTGACCTTTGCCCAGATTGGCAAAGCAGGTCATGCGCATGCGGCGGCTGACATGTTCTGCCAGCTGCGGTCCAACCACGCATCGCTCAAGACGGTGATGGCCTGGGGTGAGGGGCTGGGTAGCGGGTTAGTCAACGGGTTGGTCAACCTTGCCGAATGCACAGCCAGCCCCCTGACCACAGCCCAGCGCGCCCGCCTCCACCAAGTGGAGCGGGATGCTGCCGTCACCGCCAACGATGTCTTCACTATCTGCTGGACCTCGGGCACCGAAGCCCAGCCCAAAGGCGTGCCACGCAGTCACAACGAATGGCTCATTGTGGCGCCCAGCATCATTGAGGCCGCACGCATTCCCCAGCATGCGCGTCTGCTGAATCCGTTTCCGTTTGTGAACATGGCGGGGCTGTCCACCGCCTTTGCGGGCTGGCTGGTGCTGGGTGGCACCGTGGTGCAGCACCACCCTTTCAGCCTGCCGGTGTTCCTGCAGCAGTTGCGTGACGAGTGTATTGACTACACCGTGTCGCCCCCTGCCGTCTTGAACATGCTGCTGCAAAATGAAGCGTTGCTGCAAGGCATTGACTTCAAACGTCTGTCACGCATTGGCTCGGGTGCCGCGCCGTTGTCAGAGTGGATGGTGCGTGGCTTTGCTGAAAAGCATGGCGTGCAAATCATCAACTACTTCGGCTCGAATGAGGGTGCGGCTCTGTCAGGCAGCGACGTTGACATACCCGACCCGGCGCTGCGGGCACAGTTTTTCCCGCGTGCAGGCGTCGACGGCTTTGAGTGGAGCGTCTCCACCACGCGCAAGATCAGAACCCGCCTGGTGGACCCTGAAACCGGCGAAGACATTACAGCGGCAGCCCCGCCCGGCGAGCTGCGCTTCCGCGGGCCCACGGTGTGCAGCGGCTACTTTCGCGCCCCTGAGCTGAGCCAGCGCGCTTTTGACGAGCACGGGTTTTACAAGACGGGTGATCTGTTCGAGATTGCCGGAGACCGCTTGCAGTATTACCGTTATGTGGGCCGGTCCAAAGACCTGGTGATCCGCGGCGGCATGAACATTTCCAGCGAAGAAATTGAAGGCCTGCTGGCGGCCTGCCCTGGCGTGCGTGAAGTAGCGGTGGTCGGTGTGCCCGACCCTATCCTGGGCGAGAAGCTGTGTGCCTGTGTAGCCGCCCTGGAAGGGCATCAAATTTCACTGGCCCAACTCAACGCGTTTCTGCGCACTGAGCAACGCATCGCCACCTACAAGCTGCCTGAATACCTGCTGCCACTGGCGGCCCTGCCCCGCAACCCGGTGGGCAAGATATTGAAGCGCAGCCTGCGCGAACAGGCCAAGGCACTGGCGTTGCCTCTGGAGACCGCATGACCATGAAACCTGTTCTGCTACTGATCTCCGGCATGCTCAACACCGCCCGCATCTGGGGCCGCGTGGTGCCCCTGCTGCAAGATGTTGCCGACATTCGCATTGCAGACGTAACCACCCAGTCCAGCATTGCCCACATGGCGCGAGACGCCTGGGCCCTGGTGGCGGACGCGCCCGCTGCGCAACCCCTGGTGGTATGCGGGTTCTCCATGGGTGGCTATGTGGCACTTGAACTCGTCGCTACACAATTAATAGCTACTCAAGCCCATTCCACTTGGGCTGTGGCTCTTTTAAACACCTCAAGCCGGGCAGAAACTGCAGAGGGCATGGTAACGCGTGAGAAAACCATCGCCGCCATGGCGCGTGACTTTGAGCGCGTCATCCAGGGCGTGGCCACTTTCGGCATTCACAAGTCACACCACGCCGATACGGAGCTGATGACCGAGGCACTGTCCATCATGCGCGATGCCGGTGCGCAGGCGGGCATGCGCCAGTTGCGCGCCATCATGGCGCGGGCTGACCACGGCCCGCTGCTGCCGCGAATTCAGGCGCGCACGCTGGTGATGGGCTCACAGAGCGATCTTGTGGTGCCACCTGACGCGTCCGAAGAAATGGCGGCGGGCATTCCTGGCGCACAACTGGCGTGGATAGAACCCGCCGGCCACATGACGCCGCTGGAGCAACCGGCCCGGCTTGCAAGCCTGCTGAAAACCCTGTTTTAAAGGTTCCGACATGAAAAGACGTTCTCTGCTTCAAACCTTGACGGCACTTCCACTGATCGCCACCGGTCACACCGTCTGGTCTCAAACGGGCTTTCCCGACAAGCCGGTCAAAGTGGTCGTGCCCTTCGCACCCGGCAACACGCTGGACACCGCGCTGCGCCAGGTGGCCGAGGTCTTCAAGCAAAACACCGGACAGGCCCTGATCGTGGAAGCCAAGCCGGGCGGCTCCGGCATCATTGCGGCGCAAAACGTCATGCAGGCAGCACCGGATGGCTACACCCTGCTGCTGGCCAACACCAGCATGTTCACCATCAACCCGCACACCTTTGCCAAACTGCCTTACGACCCCGACAAGAACTTCAAGCCGGTCACCAATTTTCTGGGCTCGGCGATGGTGATGGCCGTCAACGCCAGCGTGCCGGCCAACAACGTGGCCGAGTTCGTGGCCTGGACCAAGGCTAACCCCGGCAAGGTGTCGTTCGCGTCGTTCACCGCTGGCAACTCCTCGCACTTTGCAGGCGTCATCCTGAACCAGCGTGCCGGGCTGGACATGACGCATGTGCCCTTCAATGGCACACCGCCCGCCGTGCAGAACCTGGTGGGCGGGCAGGTCAACGCGGCCTTTTTGCCCTTGCTTGCAGTGAAGCCCCATGTCGATTCGGGCAAGGTCAGGATGCTGGCCATCACCAGCCCGCAGCGCTCCAGCCTGGCCCCCAGCCTGGCGACGTTTCGCGAGCAGGGCTACCCGGATCTGGACATCTACATCTGGGCGGCGATTGTTGCGCCTGCGGGCACGCCAGACTCCCTGATCAGCAAACTCAATGCCGAGTTTGGCCGGGCGTTGCGCAGCACCGAAATTCGCGACAAGTGGACCACCATGGGCTTTGAGCCGCTGCCCTCCACGCCTGAAGAGTTCACCCGGTTTTCGCAGACAGAATCCAGGCGCTGGGCTGAAGCCGTGAAAATCTCCGGCTTCAAGGCGGCGGAGTGACCGGCCCCATGAGTTCAAGGTCTTTTCCGTTTGCCTTGCGTCTGCCGGTATTTGCAGCGCCCATGTTCCTGATCTCCGGCCCGGACCTGGTGCTGGCCGCCTGCAGGAGCGGCATCATTGGCTCGTTCCCCACACCCAACGCGCGCCCCATCGAACAGCTCGATGTCTGGATGAAGCAGATCATCGAAGGACTGGCCCAGGCGCGCGACGCGCAGCCCCGCAGCACGATTGGCCCGTGGTGCGCCAACCTGGTCACACACTCATCCAACACGCGTTTGGCAGAAGACCTGGCGCTGGTGGCCAAATACAAGCCCCCCATCGTCGTCACAGCATTGGGCAGCCCCAAGCCCGCGATTGAAGTGGTGCACAGCTACGGCGGCCTGGTGTTTGCCGACGTGATCACGATTGCGCTGGCCAGGAAGGCCGTGGCCGCCGGTGCCGATGGGCTGGCCTGCGTGTCTGCCGGTGCGGGTGGCCATACCGGCTTTCTGTCGCCCTTTGCGTTTGTCAGCGCCATCCGCGAGTTTTTTGATGGCCATGTGATTGTGGGCGGCGGCATCAGCGATGGCTGGGGCGTGGCAGGTGCCGTGGCCAGCGGCGCTGACTTTGTCTACATGGGCACGCGTTTCATTCCCACTGCCGAGAGCATGGCACCGACCGCCTACAAAGACATGGTGGTTGACAGCACGGTGGACGACCTGATCGTCAGCACCGGCATCACCGGCACTGCCGCGAGCTGGCTGAAGCCGTCACTGCGCGCCAATGGGCTGGACCCCGACAACATGCCCGACGCGCCCGGCCGCCGTTACGACAGCAACCAGTCATTCGCCGGCAAGAAGTGGATGGACGTGTGGGCTGCCGGGCAGGGCCTGGGCTCCATCAAGGCGGTGGAACCTACGGCCGCGGTGGTGGACCGGCTGGCGAAAGAGTATGCGCAGGCAGTGGGCCGAATGACCGGCCTGCCCTGGACCGCTGCGAAGCAATAACGTTTTCCTGATCACTTTCACGTTTTTTTGGAGCACAACATGAGCGAACCTGTTTTCATTCTGGGTGGTTTTCAAACCGACTTCGCCAAGGCCTGGTCGCGTCAGGGGCAGGACATTTCAGATATGACGCGTGAAGCCACACTGGGTGGGTTAGCCGCCTGCTCGCTGGACGCCTCAGCGATTGAAAGCATCCATGTAGGCAACGCGTTTGGCGAGCTGCAACGCCAGCAGGCACACCTGGGTGCCATGGTGTCGCAGGTGGTGCCCGAGCTGTGGGGCGTTCCGGCCATGCGCCACGAGGGTGCTTGCGCCTCGTCGTCCCTGGGTGTGCTCACCGCCATGGCCGAGATTGAGGCCGGGCGCTATGACTGTGTGCTGGTGCTGGGCGTGGAGGAGTTCAAGAATCTGCCAGGCGACGTGGCCTCGCAAAACCAGAACGCAGCGGCATGGCAGGGCCATGAAGACATTGACTGCAAATTCATGTGGCCGGCCGCGTTTGGCCTGGTGGCCCAGGAATACGAGCGCCGTTACGGCATCGACCGCAAGCACCTGAACCGCATTGCCGAACTCAACTATGGCCATGCCAAGCGCAACCCGCTGGCGCAAACCCGCAAATGGCAGTTTGACCCCTTGAGTTTCACCGACGACGATGAGGCCAACCCGGTGATTGAGCCGGGCACGCGGCGGCAGGACTGCGGGCAGATTACCGATGGGGCCTGCGCCGTGGTGCTGGCGTCGGCCACATTTGCACGCGCCCACGCCAGCCGCTTGGGCTCATCGCTGGACGCGCTGCCCCGCATTGCGGGTTGGGGCCATCGCAACGCGGGTCTCAAACTCAAAGACAAGCTGGAGCGCAGCCGTAACGCCCCTTATGTGTTCCCGCACGTGCGCCAGACGATTGAAGACGCCTGGCGGCGCGCCGGTGTGGGTGGTATTGAGGCCATGAGTGGTGTCGAGACGCACGACTGCTTCACCACCACCGAGTACATGGCGATTGACCACCTGGGTTTGACCGCACCGGGCCAAAGCTGGCAGGCCGTGGAGGATGGCCGCATCGAACGCGGCGGCAGTTGCCCCATCAACATGAGTGGCGGCTTGATTGGGTGCGGTCACCCTGTCGGTGCGACCGGCACACGCATGCTGTTTGACGCGGCAAAGCAGGTCACAGCTACGGCGGGCGACTGCCAGATTGAAGGCGCACAACGCATCCAGACGCTGAACATTGGTGGCTCCTGCGCCACCGTGGTTAGTTTTGTGGTGGAACAAAACTTGTGACCTTCTCGCCACTGCACCACTTGCCGCAATCCGTTTTTACTGGCCTCCCGCCAGAGTCTTTCATTCCAAGGACAGAGCGCACGCAATGAACGCATCCGCCCAGGTTTTTGCCCAGCTCACGGTCAACGGCATTGCGGTCGGAGCCATCTATGCACTGGTGGCACTGGGGCTGGTGCTGACTTACAAGGCTACCGAAGTTCTCAACTTTGCACACGGCGACTTGCTGGCGGTGTCTGCCTTCACGGCCTGGGGTTTGATCACCGTCGTGGGCCTGTCGTTCTGGTGGGCCCTGGCTGCAACGGTGGCCATTGCCGCACTGCTGGCTTACGGCATGGATGCCCTCATCATCCGGCGCATCGCGGGGCAACCGCAGTTTGCGGGGGTCATGCTCACGATTGCGCTGGCCTTCATGCTGCGCGGTTTGATCAGCATGGGTTTTGGCCCCGAATCACGGAACTACCCCACGCCGTGGACGGGCCAGACCACCCATGTGGGTGGCGTTGCCATCGCAAATCTTCAGTTGGTGATCGTGGGCATGTCGCTGGCCGTCACCGCCGTATTGCTGCTGTTTTTCCGCAGCACAAGGCTGGGTGTGGCCATGCAGGCGGCATCGCAAAACCAGCTGGCGGCGTACCTGACCGGCGTACGCGTCAAGCGGGTCAACTCGCTGGTGTGGGCGTTGGCGGGTGCCACTGCTGCAGTGGCGGGCGTGTTGCTGGCACCTATCACCCTGGTAGACGTGACCCTGTGGTTCGTCGTGCTCAAGGCGCTGGCCGCTCTGGTGCTGGGTGGCTTTGGCAGCATTGCCGGAGCCATTGTGGGCGGCCTGCTGATTGGACTGATTGAGCAATACGCCGGGGTTTATCTGCCCGATGGTTCCAAGGACATCGTGGCCTATGTGGTGTTGATTGGCGTGCTGATTGTCCGGCCCCACGGCCTGCTGGGCGAAGCCCACGGCAAACGGGTCTAACTTTCGCTTTCACACTATGCGCTTCGACTACAACACCCAACACCGCGACAGCTTTGCACTGCTGCGCCACACCGACCAGCGCATTGCCTATGGCTTGCTGGTGGCCGCCCTGCTGGTGCTGCCCTGGATTGCCTCCAAATTTTTTGTGGGTGAGTTGACCTATGTGTTCATTCTCTGCATCGCCAGCCTGGGGCTGATGGTGCTCACCGGCTACACCGGCCAGGTGTCACTGGGGCATGCTGCATTTCTGGCGGTGGGTGCCTATGCCCATGCCTGGATGCTTTCCAAAGGGGTTCCCCTGCTTGTGTCATTGCCGCTTTCGGGCCTGCTATGCGCTGCCTTTGGTGTGGCGCTGGGGGTTCCTGCCATCCGGGTGTCAGGCCTGTACCTCGCGATGGTGACACTGGCGTTTTCCGTGATCGCGACCCATGTGATCGGCCACTGGGCATCCGTGACCGGCGGTTTCACCGGGCTGGCCGTGAGCGAGCCCATGATCGCTGGTGTGGCGCTGGGCGGCCCCAAGGCCTTCTACTTTTTGTGCCTGGCCCTGTTGGTTCTGGTGCTGATAGGTTTGCTCAACCTGTTGCGCTCGGGTCTGGGGCGAGCTTTTCTGGGCGTGCGCGATTCCGAAGCGGCCGCCTATTCCCTGGGCATACCGGTGAGCCGCGTGAAGGTGACAGCCTTCGCCCTGTCGGCGGGCGTAACCGGGCTGGCGGGTGCCCTGTTCGCGCACCACACCAAGTACCTCACACCCGATGCCTTCACGCTGATCCTGTCAATGGAGCTGGTGTTGATGGTGGTCATCGGTGGTCTGGGCAGCCTGCGGGGCGCGCTGCTGGGCGCGATCCTGATCAGCCTGTTGCCTACGCTGATT
Source organism: Rhodoferax sp. (assembly GCA_031411175.1). Lineage (GTDB taxonomy): Bacteria > Pseudomonadota > Gammaproteobacteria > Burkholderiales > Burkholderiaceae_C > JANYCG01. The sequence goes on from JANOAP010000279.1 coordinate 10,272, forward strand.
TCACGCATCAAGCCCATGCTGCCGGACCAACTGGCCAAGCAGTTCGGTCTGGAGACCTTTATCTTTGGCCTGATCCTCGCCCTGTTCGTGCTGTTTGAACCTATGGGCATCAATGGCCGCTGGCTCAAATTGCGCGCGCTGGTCGAGACCTTTCCGCTGTACCGGCGTGACACCTTCAAACGCAGCAAGCGCTACATGAAGTCGGAGCGCTACAAATGAACGCCGCCGTGCCACACAGCGCCCCCGCCATGCTTGAAGCGCGCGATGTCTCGCTGGCATTCGGTGGCGTGCGCGCCATTGCCAAACTCAGTTTTGATATTTACCCGGGCGAGGTGCTGGCCATCATCGGCCCCAATGGGGCGGGCAAGACTTCGGTGCTGAACGTCGTCACCCGGGTGTTCGAGCCCAGCAGCGGCAGCATCCGCTTTGAGGGCCGCGAGCTCACCCAGTCCAGACGCCATGAGGTGGCCGCATTGGGCATTGCCCGAACCTTCCAGAATATCGAGCTGTTTGAAGCAGCCACGGTGATGGACAACCTGCTGCTGGGACGACACCGGTTTGGCCACGGCAATTGGTGGCAGCAACTTCTGCGCACGCCGGGCGTGACCGCGCTTGAGGAGGCTTCACGCGCGGCGGTTGAAGACGTGATCGAGTTTCTGGACCTGAGCCCCTGGCGCAACAGCCTGGTCGCCGGTCTGCCCTATGGCATCCGCAAGGTGGTCGAGCTGGGCCGTGCCCTGGCCACATCGCCCAAACTGCTGTTTCTGGATGAGCCCGCCTCAGGCCTCAACCCGGAAGAAACCCGCAAGCTGGCCTTCTGGATTGACGACATCCGCACTGACCTGAGTATTACCGTGGTGATGGTGGAGCATGACATGTCACTGGTCAGCGCCGTGGCGGACCGGGTGATCTGCATGGCCCAGGGCGAGCTGCTCGCCATGGGCAGCGCCAGCGAAGTGCAAAACAACAGCCTCGTGGTAAGCGCTTACCTGGGAGCATGAACCATGTCACCCCTGCTTGAAGTGCGCAATCTGGAAACCTGGTACGGCCCCATTGTGGCCATATCAGGCGTGAACATGGCGGTCAACAACGCCCGCATTGTGGCGGTGCTGGGTGCCAATGGCGCGGGCAAGACCACGCTGCTGAACACCATTGCCGGGGTGATCGACCCCTTCAAAGGCCAGGTGGTGTTTGACGGCAACACGGTCCAGGGGCAAGACGCCGACGAGATTTGCCGACGCGGCCTGGTGCTGGTGCCCGAAGGTCGGCAGGTATTCCCTTTTTTGAGCGTGCGCGACAACCTCGCCATGGGCGCTTACACCCGCCGTGACAAGGATGGCGTGCGCCAGGACCTGGAGCGCATTTACCAATGGTTCCCCCGGCTGAAGGAGCGCGAGCAGCAGCACGCCGGTCTGCTGTCGGGCGGCGAGCAGCAAATGCTGGCGATTGGGCGCGCCGTGATGAGCAAGCCGCGCCTGTTGATGCTGGACGAGCCCTCCCTGGGGCTTTCACCCCTGCTGACCAAGGAGATCTTTGCCATCGTGCGCCGCATTCGCGATGAAACCGGCACCGCTGTGCTGGTGGTCGAGCAGAACGCGGCGATTGCACTGGCCCATGCCGACGATGGCTACATCATGGAGCTGGGCCGGGTGGTTGCTGCGGACACATGTGAGGCGCTGTCGCAAAAATCCGATGTGCGCGACGCCTATCTGGGCCTGGGCCACACACAGACGCTCAGCGGCACGGCCCAGCGCTGGACCCGGCGCAAAACATGGCGGTAAGCCGGGCAATGAACAAAATGACATCCACCACTGATCCGATTCTGTTTATCGATTGCGACACGCCGCAAAAAGTGTTTCGCGCGCGCTGCAATGTCTGGGCCCACCAAAGTGCGCTGCGCCACAAGCGGCGCGGGCTGTGGGAGTCCACCAGCTGGACGGGCTACTTCAACCATGCCCGTGCCATCGGGCTGGCCTTGGCCCACATGGGCCTGAAGCGCGGCGAGGTCATCTGCGTGCTCGCAGAAAACCGGCCGGAGTGGCTTTACGCCGACATGGGTGCGCAATGCATGGGCCTGGTGGGCAACGGCATCTACCCCACGTCCTCCAGCGAGCAGGTGGCTTATGTCCTGCAGCATTCACAGGCGCGTGTGCTGTTTGTCGAGAACCAGGAGCAGCTTGAAAAGGCGCTGACGGTGCGCGCCACTTGCCCAGACCTGTTGCGCATCGTGGTGATGGACCGCGATGGCCTGCGAGCACTCCATGACGACCAGGTGATGTTTTTCGACACGCTGCTCGCACAGGGCATGCAACTGGCCCAAACGCGTGCCGCCGATTTTGAGGCCGGCATTGACGCCGGGTCCGCGCAAGACATTGCCTTTCTGGTTTACACCTCGGGCACCACCGGCGCGCCCAAGGGAGCCATGGTGTCCAACCGCAATGTGGTGTTCCAGCTGGGCCAGGCCCCGCTGTACCTGGACGCCGTGCCGGGCGACAAGTCGCTGTCGTTTTTGCCGCTGTGCCACATTGCCGAGCGCATGGCCTCCGTCTTCAACCCGCTGGCCGTGGGGCTGATCGTTCACTTCCCAGAGAACTCTGGCACGGTATTCAACGACTTGCGCGAAGTGGCACCACAAGTGCTGTTTGCGCCCCCCAGGTTCTGGGAAAAACTGTATTCGCAGATCGACCTTTTCATGCGGGATGCCATTGCGCCTGCCCGCTGGATCTACGGCACGGCGCTGGCCGCCAACCGCAAGCAGGTGGCGGACCACCTTGATGGCCTCGCCAATCACAAGGCCGCACTAAGCCAGCGGATTTTGAGCTTTTGCGCATTTCGCAACCTCAAGATTTTCCTGGGCCTGCAAAACGTCAAGACGGCGCTGACCGGTGCCGCGCCGGTACCCGCCGAGTTGATCAAATGGTTTCTGAGCGTGGGTATCGAATTGCGCGAAGCGTTTGGCATGACCGAGACCTGCGGCTTTTGCACTGCCACGCCGGTGGGGGGCATCAAGCTGGGCTGGGCCGGCGTGGCCGGGCCTGGCATTGAGTTGCGCATTGCTGCCGAGAATGAAATCCAGGTGCGCGGCCCCAACGTGATTGCGGGCTATTGGCGAGACCCCGAAAAGACCACTGAAGCCATTGACGCCCAGGGCTGGCTGCACACCGGTGATTGCGGCGAAGTCGATGACCAGGGTTATCTCGCCATCCGCGACCGCATCAAGGACATTCTGATTACGTCTGGTGGCAAGAACATCACGCCCAGCCATATCGAGAGCCTGCTCAAGTTCAGCCCCTACATCACCGATGCCGTTGCGGTCGGAGACGGGCGGCATTTCCTGTCGGCCCTGATCATGATTGACCAGGAGCATGTGGCCCGGTTCGCGCAGGAGCGCCAGGTACCCTATACCGACTTTGCCAGCCTGACCCGCACGGCCGAAGTCATTGAGCTGATCCAACAGCAGGTGAGTGAGGCCAATGCCCAGCTGGCCCGTGTGGAGCAGATCAAGGAATTCCGCATCATCAGTGAATTGCTGAGTGCAGAAGACGAGGAACTGACGCCGACCATGAAACTCAAACGCAAGGTGATCGCGGTGAAGTACGCGCCCCTGATCGACAGCATGTACTCCAAATAGCACGCGCTCTCTGGGGTTTCCCCAAGTGCCTATTTTTTCCAAATCCTGTAAAACCTGACTCTTCATACCACCACAAGGAGACACTGATGACAACGCTCAAAACTACACTGAAGCCAACCCTGCGACCTACGCTGCTTATGGCCTCGCTCGCCATGGCCTTCTCGCTGGCCCATGCAGGCGGCGTCACCGACACCGAGATCGTGGTCGGTACCCACATCGACCTGTCCGGCCCCGTCGCAGCCGGCATGCCCATGCTGCGCAACGCCATGCAGATGCGGCTTGACGAAGCCAACGCAGCAGGCGGCGTGAATGGCCGCAAATTCAGGCTGATCGTGGAAGACAACGGCAGCCAGCCGCAACTGGCGGTGCGCGCGGTGCAAAAGCTCATCAAGAGCGACGACGTGTTTGCCATCATCAACTCGTTCGGCTCAGGCCCCAACGCGGCGACGGTGAAAACCGCCACCGATGCCGGCGTCGTCGTATTTGGCCCCTGGGCGGCCTCGGGCATCATCCAGAAAGTCTCTGGCAACAGCCCACTGCTGTTCACTACGGTGCAAAACTATGACAGCACCACTGCAACGGGCCTGTCCTGGGCCATCAAGAACTGGGGTGCCAAAAAGATTGGTGTGATTTACCAGGAAGGCCCGTTTGGCGATCTGGTCAAGGCCGGCATGAATACGGCCCTGAAGGATGCCAATTTGACGGTAGCCGCAGAAGCTGCCTGGAAGGGTGGTGACATCGACTTCTCATCCCAGGTCGCCAAGATGAAGGCTGCCAATGTCGATGTGATCCTGGCAGGCACCATTGTTCGCGAAACCGTGGGGGTGATGGCCGAGGTCAAAAAACTGGGCTGGAAGGAAGTCAAGGTGCTGACCACCCTGCCGGGACGCAGCGGCATTGTGGCAGCCTTGGGCAAGGACACGGTAGAAGGCCTGTATGGCATTGGTGGCTGGAAGCTGCACAGCGCAGACAGCACGGACGCAGACGCCAAAAAATTCCAGGCCAGCTTCAAGCAGAAGTTCAATGTAGACCCGGACGAGAACGCCGCCAACGCGTACTCTTATACCGACTGGTTCATCAAATGCGCCATGGCAGCGGGCCGTAATTTAACCGCCGAATCCTTCGCCAAGGCGGCCCAGGGTGTCTCACACCAGGACTTCACCACTTATTCAAAGCAAAGCTTCATTGGCAACCATGTCGGGCCGGAATACGCGTCGATTGACGTGGTCAAGGGCGGCAAGTGGGTTCAACAAGTTGCGCCCATGACCGGGTTGGTCAAAAACTGACATTGCGTTTTGGCTCAACCGGCTGCCCGGCAGCTTGATCTTGACCTGACCCGCGACGCACTCGCCACCAGCACGCTGAGTCATGGCTTGCAGATTCTGGGCGACCGCTGGACGGTGGCCCTGATTCTTGCCGCCTTTCTGGGCGTGCGCCGCTTTGACGGCTGGCAGGCACGGTTGAACATACCGCGCCACACGTTGACGCAGCGCCTCAAGGCCCTCACCGGACTGGGCCTGCTGGCGCAGCGCCCCTACCAGCAGCGCCCACAGCGTCTGGCCTATCACCTGACCGATAAGGGGCTGGAACTCTACAACCACGTACTCATGATGTGGGTGTGGGAACGCCGCTGGGGCTCCCGGCAACTCGCCTTGCCGCAGCGACTGGTTCACAGCGCTTGTGGCCATGCGTTTGTCCCTGAACTGGCGTGCAGCGCATGCGGCGAAAAGACCGGTATCAATGACCTGAGCTTTGCGCTGAAGGTCAACAAAGCCCTGCAGTCAGCCCCCGCGCAACGCCAGCGCAGTGCGCGTCTGTCGCCCGAGGAAAGTACCCAAATGGGGTTGGGCCCGCGTGTGGACCGCTGGAGCATCCTGATCGTGGCCTCCTTGTTCCTGGGCTGCCACCACTTCGACCAGCTCAGCCACGTTTTGGGCATTGGCAGCAGCGTGCTGACCCGGCGGCTGGGTAGCATGGTCGATTCCGGTTTGTTGCTGTGCCAGGCAGATCTGATCGATACACGGCGCAAGGTCTACCGCCTTACCCCTGCCAGCCGGGACCTGTTTGGTTACATCCTGTGCTTTTCAAGCTGGGCCAGCCGGCATCACTTTCATGAACCCAGTTCAATATCGCCGACGCACAAGGGGTGCGGACAGCCCTTTGTGCCGCAAGTGGTGTGTAGTGTTTGCCGTGAAGCGGTAGCGCCAAGAGCCGTAACTTTCAGCTAGTCAATCCACACTCGGCCAATCCACTCAAGTCATGGGCTTGCCGGGGATGGGGCTTGAGCCAAGCGCAGCGCCTCCCTGGTTTTTGGGTGCTGTGACCCCAATGCAAATTCGAAATTTCTGACTGCAGCAGCGAAAGAAATGAGGCCATCAGCCTGCTGCCTGCGCCCCAACTGCGCGCGCCCAAGTACCAGGTAGGCGTCGCCTTTTCGAAAAGACAGCATGTCGTCACCCAGACTTTCTCTGTATCTATTCAGAGCCAGTTGAGCGTCCGCCTGCGCATCGTCCAGGCTCCCATACTTCAAAGAAAAATCCGCGCGTTTGACCAAGGCGGGTGGCCAGTGAAGTGCCGCTGCCGGATGCGATCTGAGCAGCTCAACCCCCGCGTCAAGACTTCGTTTACCGGCGTCTGCCTGGCCAGCCTCAGCTTCGATCAACCCCTGTTCAACATCCAGGAGGCCAAACATGAAATGCGTTTTCGGCAACGTCTTCGCGAATTCAGCTCGGCAGTTGTCCAGCAGCGTGCGCGCTTCTTGTAGCCGGCCCAGTTCCCGCAACATCGCGACTTGCTGCCAGCGCGCGCGGTCCGCACCCGCTTTGTCAGCCAGGCGCTGTGCTCCTTCTTGCGCCTGCTGAGACAGCTCGACCGCGCGGGCGATTTGTCCCAGGTCATGAAGGTTACGTGCATAGTTCATCAGCGTAGTGGCAGGTGCATTCGATGCACCTGCCCCAGTTTCTGCGAGCTCCAGAGACCGTTTCAATAGTACGTCTGCCTCCCGTGACCGCCCCGCCATCATCAAGGTCTGCGCCCAGTTGTTATGGGTGACCCTCGCCTGCTCGGTATTCTGCATGCCCAGGCTTTGAGTCACCGCTTCTTCTTGCTCGTGAGCCGTGAGGGATTTTTGAAATTTTCCCGTACTTCGGTAGGCGGAGGCCAGAACAGACAGAACCTCCATTTCAGCCATGGGCATCGGCTGGTCGAGCCTGGGCAACAGGCTCCGTGCAAGTTCGGCATGCTGAATTGCCTGCTCTGCGTTGCCGACATTTCTCTCAATGTTTGATTGCGCGACCAGGCACGTCACGCGCTGGCTCAGGTAGCGTGGCTGGTCCGGAAGTTGACTCAGCCCCTTTTTGACCCAGGTCAAGGCCTCTTCATGCTTTCGACCACGCCCGATGACATCAGCCAGCTGACACGCCACCGTGGCCCGCAGTTCGGGATCGGTGGCTTTGTCTGAAAAGCCAAACGCCTGGAGCAAGGTCTGCTGAGCTTGCCCATAGCTCCCGATTGAAACATAGCTCTCGGCCAGCGCAACCAACAGATAACCTCTGCGCTGTGCAGTCAAATCGGCTCGCGAAAGCACGACCACCACACTGCGGTCCAGAACACGCTCAATGGTTAAAGGCTCACCTGTCGGCATGGCCTGCGTGATGATGACGTTGAGCTCGTTCAAGCCCTGTGCTTTATTGCGCTCGTCTTTGGCAATGTCGCGCTGCATCCGCGCCAGGTTGGCCTGGTCCAACGCGGCGTCTGCATTTTGCTGTGCCCGCCACGCCATCCAGCTCGTACTGCTCACGCCCGCCAATAGCGCCAGCACCGTCACACTCGCACCCACCACAGCAGCCTTGTTGCGCCGCGCAAACTTGACACCGCGCTCTCGCAGCCCCAGCGGTCGGGCCACGACCGGGCGATCATGCAGATAGGCATTCAGGTCATCGGCCATGGCCTGCGCAGACGCGTAGCGCGCCCGGGGCTCGACCTGCAAGGCGCGGGCGAGAATGTTGTCAAGGTCGCCACGCAGCGCCCTGCTCTGGGCCGGGCAAGCCACGCTGGCGGGTTTGAAGCCGACTTCGGTGGCCACGCGCAAGTACTCCAACGGCGCACTGCCGGGCACCAAGCCACTGGCGTGACTGCGCGTTAGCAGTTCATACAGCACTAACCCCAAGGCAAACACATCGGTGGCCATGCTCAGCGCGCCAGCAGCAAACTGCTCAGGGGCCGCGTATTCGGGCGTGAGGGCAAACGCGCCGTCGCGTGTGAGACCCGGTGCCGCGTCATCGCCCAGCAAGCGAGCGATGCCAAAGTCCAGCAACTTGACCTGCCCGCCTTCATCAACCAGGATATTGGATGGCTTCAAGTCACGGTGGATGATGAGCTGCGTGTGCGCCGCAGCCACAGCTTCAAGCACCTGTACAAAGAGCGCAACGGTCTGGCGTGGCGTGATGTCGTGATTGACCGTCCAATGGTCAATACGTTGGCCACGCACCAGCTCCAGCACCAGGTAGGGTTGCGATTTTTCTGACACGCCTGCGTCCAGCAATCGCGCGATGCCAGCGTGATGCAAGCGTGAAAGTGTCGCACCCTCCCGGCGAAAGCGCTCTTGCATGGCGCTGTCAGACAAGCCAGTGCGCAGCAGTTTGATGGCCGCCTCGCCCTCATATCGCCCGTCGCTGCGCGTGGCACGCCAGACAGCGCCCATGCCGCCCTCACCCAGCGGCTCAGACAGGGTCCAGGCACCGATCCGCTCACCCGCGCAGGGAGCCACACGCAGCAAATCAAGCTTGGACTCGCCGCCCATGAACGCGGCTTGGCTGGCGGCATCGCTGGCTTCCAGCAAGGCCCGTAGCTGCTGCGCGGTGTCCGGGTCATTGGCCGCCAGCTCATGCAGCCGATAGGCCCGCTCCAGCGGCGCAAGCGTCTGCAAGCGGTCCAGTTCAGGGAGTATTTCGGCCCAGCGCCTGGCGTCTATTGACTGCATAAAAATGGGGTTAGCGGTTGACGGCGGTATAGAGAAGCAAGCGGGCTTTGTTCCAATCGCGTTGCACGGTGCGCTCGGACACTTTTCGCAAGGCGGCAATCTCAACAAATGTCAAGCCACCAAAAAACTTCAGCTCGACCAGCTCGGCCAAACCGGCATCAATGGCAGACAACTCCTGCATCGCCTCATTGACCTTCAGCGCCTCTTCGCTACCCATGTCACGCAAATCAGACAGCGTTTCGTAGGCCACAATGTCAAAGTCACCACCGCGCTTGAGGCTGGCCCGGCTGCGGATGTGGTCGACGACGATGCCGCGCATCACATGGGCGGCGTAACGGATCAAGTCCGCCTGGCTGGCAAACTTAAGCTCGGAAGGCAGCAAGCGCAACCAGGCCTCATGCAGTAGCGTGTTAGGCCCCATAGTGAGCGCCTGGTGGCGAAACAGCTCGCCTCGCGCCATGCGGCGCAGCTCGCCGTACAAGAGTTCGAACCATTCAGGCGCTGAGCGTGCCATGGCAGATGGGTCAACTTCGCCCGTACCGTCAGGCCCCGATAACGAAGCACTATTCGAAGCACTACTCATGTGAACAAACCTCCCTTGTAGGCCTTTGCGTCGAACATCTTGACAAGCGGCAGCGAAGGACAAAAACCCGCTGACCCGGTTTTGCCTTCCAATCTACCGCCGCGCGTCGGCTCAACTGTCTCGCACGACCACATCATCATGCCAGAACCGCCTACGCAGGAGGCGTTTGCGGTACCCGCCTGCCTTTGAGTCAGCTCATCACGGCCTCAATCGACAGGATTTCGCAAAGTTTGAAGAATTTTGGCGGGAACCCCCCACTGTTAGCGATTACCCGTTTGGAGCAGCTGACCATTCAGCCGCCCGTCCACAGGGGAATCACATGAAACATGAAACTTTGGCTCGTCGACAAATATCCTCGACTCCTTCGAACGTTCTTGACCTCAGCGACCACTGCTGCGTGCCTGTTGCTGGCTTTGCCCGCCCGAGCCGCAATCTCTGCTGTTGAGCTTGGGCAGCCTGATCTTGGTCAAAAGCCAGCAGTCTGTTTAGAGACCCATCGTAAAAAAGTGTACTTCCGCGTTTACTTTTTTCAATTGAAACCGCTGTTAGCCACCGTCAAATATGGATAAATAGCTATTTATTTAATAGCGTCAAATATTGACCTGCCACTTATAAAAAACTGCGCTGGCGGTAATATGGTGCGATGCCAGAACCTGCTGTCACACTGAGCGCCCTGGTCGAGCGATCCAGCCAAGGCGACCGCAGCGCCGCTGATCAACTTTTCACGGCGCTGTACGCCGAACTGCATCGCTTGGCCCGCCGGGAGGTCGGTCGGCTGGGCGCATTCACCCCGCTTGGGGCCACCACGCTCTTGCATGAGGCGTACCTGGACATATCAGGTCGCGATGCTCTGGCGTTTCCCGATCATGCCCATTTCATGGCCTACGCCGCGCGCGCCATGCGTGGCGTGGTGATTGACCGTGTGCGTGGGCGCCATGCGCAAAAACGCGGGGGCGGGCTGGACATCACCTCACTGGACACAGAAGCCGCCGACCAATGCCCCGAGCCCGAAAAGCTGACCGATATCGGTAATGCCCTGGACGAACTGGCCCTGTTGGAGCCCGCCCTGGCCCAGGTGGTGGACTTGAAATTTTTCTGCGGCTTTTCGATGGTTGAAATTGCCAGGTTGATGGGCACGTCAGAGCGAACTGCCCAGCGCCAGTGGGAAAAGGCGCGGCTGCTGCTGTTTCGCGCCATGCAATCCAGGTGAGCGCCAGCGGCCTGTGCCCGGACAGTTCAGCGGCACAGCTTGGCGGGTTTGGGGTGTCGTTTGCGATAGGTTAAGTAACGGTTTACAAAACTTTGATCAGGCACCCTCTTGATGAACACACCCAATCCAGAGAACTGGGCACGCTTGAGTCCACTGCTTGACGAGCTGCTGGACCTGCCAGAGCCTGAACGGCTGGCGCGCCTGGGTGAGGTGCGCAAAGACAACCCGCCATTGGGCGACGAGTTGGCAGCGCTGCTGGCTGACAGCCACAGTGCGCAAGTCAAAGGCTTTCTGGAAAAGTCGCCGGCCAGCAACGCTAACGATGCGAGCGAAACGCCCGATTCGAGCTTGGCGGGCCAACGCCTTGGCCCCTACGTGCTCGAATCACCTTTGGGCCAGGGTGGCACTGGCAGCGTCTGGCGGGCGCGGCGAGAAGATGGCCGTTTTACCGGTGCCGTGGCCGTCAAACTGCTGCATTTGTCGCTTGTGGGCCGCGCGGGGGCCGCGCGCTTCAAGCGTGAAGGCAACATTTTGGCGCGCCTCACCCATCCCAATATCGCGTACTTGCTCGACGCAGGCGTCACCCCTGGCGGCCAGCCCTATTTGGTGATTGAGCTGGTCGAAGGCGAACGCATTGACCACCACTGCGACCTCAAGCGCCTGGACGTTGATTCACGGCTGGCGCTGTTTGACAAGGTGCTGTCAGCTGTTGCGCATGCCCACACCCACCTGGTGATTCACCGCGACATCAAGCCTGGCAACATTTTGGTCACGCCTGATGGAACGGTGAAGCTGCTGGACTTTGGCATTGCCAAGCTGCTGGAAGACGAAACCACGCCGGGTGAAGCCACCGAACTGACCCGCGATGGCGGGCGGGTGCTCACCCCCGAGTACGCTGCGCCCGAACAACTGCGCGGTGAAGCCATCACCACCGCCACTGATGTCTATGCGCTGGGCGTGCTTTTGTACCAACTGCTGGGCGGGCGCCACCCCACTTCACCAACCAGCGGTACCTCGACCGAGGTCGTGCGGACAACACTTGAGACGGATGCGCAGGTGTTGTCGCGAGCGGTAACGCAAGCGCTAGCCGACGCGGTACCGATTGACGACATCGCCACCCGCCGCAGCACCAACCCACCGGGCTTGCGCCGCTTGCTGAAGGGAGACCTGGACAACATCTGCGCGAAGGCGCTGCGCAAATTGCCTGAAGAGCGTTACAGCACCATCGCTGCCTTCGCCGACGACTTGCGACGCCACCGCACGCATGAGCCGGTGAGTGCGCGGGCTGATTCACTGGGGTACCGGGCCCGCAAGTTTGTGCGACGCCATCGGGTGGGCGTGGTGGCCGGCGTGGTTAGCATTTCTGCCATTGCGGCTGGGCTGCTTGGCACAGCCTGGATGGCCACCCAGGCTCGCAGTGCTGCCATGCGGGCCACTGAACAGCGCGACCTGGCGCTGGAAAAGATGGCGCAGGCCCAGGACGTGGGCCAGGTGGTCAGGTTGATAACTACAGCCATGCCGACGGCTGGCACTTTCACGCGCGAGACGCTGCTGGCGCTCAGTTTGCAGGCCATCGAGCAACGCAGCGACTTAAGCGATGTGCGCCGCGCCACCATGCTTTTGGCCTTGAGCGAGGCTGCCAACCTGGGTGGCGACCTGGGGCAGGCAGTGCGCTTGGCGCGAAAAGCCCACGAACTCACCCACACAGCGGCGGACGCAGGTGTGCGCGCCAACGCGGCCTGCTTGCTGGCCAGCCTGCTCAGCCAGCAAGAAGAGGTAGGGCCAGCGAAGGCCCTGATCACCACCAGCCTTCTCGATCTCGGAACTGCCCCGCGCCATGTGCCGGCCCGCATCCTTTGCCTGCTACACGCTGTTGATGGTGATCTGGAGCAGGGCCAGAACGATAGTGCGTTGGCCCGCGCCGAGGAGGCGTTAGCCTTGCTTGCGCGACTGGAGCTGGCCGATCTTACGATGGAGCGCAACGTCTGGTCACGCGTAGCCCAGGCGCGCCGCGCGACCAGCCAGATAGTCTCCGCATTGACTGCCTACGAACACCTGACGCACCTGGACGCTCGCAGCGGCCCCCAACCCACGACCGTCGACAGCACAAGACTACAACACTGGGCCTCCGTTCTAACCAGCGCAGGGAGGCCGCGCGATGCCCTGGACAAGCTGCAACAGGCATTAAAGTTACATGGCAACGCGGCTCAGACGCCTGCAGGAGTGCTGGTTGGTATCTCCAACGCCCAGTTGCAACTCGACATGGCAAACGAGGCCCTGGCTACGGCGCGATTGGCACAAGCCCGCAGCCTGTCCGTCAACAACTTCAGCCAGGCAAATGTGGCGGTATGGACCGAGGTTTGCGCCCAGCATAAGTTGGGGAACCAGGCCGAAGCCCTGGCCCTTCTGGAGCCCTTGGAACGAGAACTTAACCAGCGTGTGCCTCCCAATCACTACGTGTTTAGCCTGATACTTAGTTTGCGTGGCCAGATGGCGAGTGACCCCACGCTGGCGCAGTTGCTGCTTGATCGCTCTGTGACGCACCAGCAGGATAAGGCAAACATGACACTCGCTCGAGCATTGCTGCACCGCGGCAGATTTTCGCTGGACCACAACAATCCGGCATCCGCCCTGAGTGACGCACGACAGGCGCATACCTTATTGTTGACGCTTCTGGGTCCGGACCTGGCCTCGAAGTACCTGGGCGATGCATTGCTGCTGCTGGCAGAAACGGCCCGTGCCAATGGCAACACCACACTAGCGCGACGGCACTTTCGCGAGGCCGCAGACCAGTACCGATCTGCGCTGGGTTCCGCGCATGCCAAAACCCAGTTGGCTCTGCGCAGTGCCGCGTCGACTTTGGTTCCCTGATCCCCCTTGCCCAAAGAAATGTGAACCAGTTTGGCGGGATTCCCCCGCCGTTTGCGATTAACCCTATGAAGCGACTGAACTCTCAGCCGCCCGTCTCAGGGAGCCCCACATGCACTTCGGCACTACAACCAGCCGGCCAACCGGAACGACCTCGTCTGCACACCTTGCACAACCGCAAGTCGAAAGCAGCCAGTCACCCCGACCCCAAACCAGCCTGATGAACGGCAGCGCGGCAAGCAGTGCCGCCAGCGCCAACAGCACCGCCCAATTTGTAAAAAATCCGCTAGTCAATCTGGTGCGCGTGATGATGAAGGGTATTGACCGGCTCTCCCCCGCGCTGGCCGCCCGAATCACCTATTCCCTGATTTCGTCACCGCCCCGCTACCGGCCCAACGCGGCTGAAGCGGTGCTCAGGGCTTCGGCCCACAAATGGCGGCTCCCGTTTCAGGATGGCTGGTTGCAGTGCTATCGCTGGGGCCAAGGGCCGGTATGTCTGTTTGTGCACTGCTGGGGAGGGCGGGGCACTCAGGCACAAACCATGATCCGCCACCTGACGCAGTCCGGCATGAGCGTCGTCAGTTTTGACCACCCCGCCCACGGTGGGTCATCCGGGAAAAGCGCCGAAATGGTCCGCATGTCAGCCGCAGTGGCGGCAGTCATTCGGGATACGGGGCCGGTTGAAACACTCATCGGGCATTCTTTGGGGGTGGCAGCGGCGGCAATCGCCTTGCGCGACCATCAGCTCGACGTGCAAAGGCTGGTGTCCATCAGCTCACTGACGCACTGCTTATGGTTTACCGAGGTCATTGGCGACTACCTGGGGATCTCAAAAACAACCGTGGCTCGGGCGCGGCTGCTGGTTGACCGGAGTTACGCACAGCCCGTGGGGTGGGAGCATTTGTCTGTGGTGGACATGCTGGCGAAACTGGCCCTGCCTATCTTGTTGATTCACGACTGCGACGACCGGGAAATTCCATTTGAGCATGGCATGAAGCTGAGCCAGGCGATTCCGCAGGCACAGTTTCTGGCGACCACCGGCCTGGGGCACCGTCGCGTACTGAAAGACCAGAATGTCATTGACCTGGTCACGCAATTCGCCGACCAGCGGAGGGTTGCAGCATGAAAGCCATCGCCACCCTCATCGTGCGTCGTCGCTTCTGGCTGATTCTGTTCATCAGCGTGCTGACCGTCTTTTTTGCGACCCAGGTCAGACACCTGAAAATCGTCATCGACCCATCCGCCATGCTGCCCAAGTTGCATCCCAACGTGATTGGCACCACGCTGGCAGAGACGCTGTTTGGCTCCAAATACGTGGTGGTGATTGGCGTAAGTGCCGCAGATGGTGGCACGGCCATGCAGCCCCATGTGCTGCAGACCGTGGCCCTCTTGTCTGAAGACTTGGTCAAAGTGCCCGGAGTCAAAGCCCACACCTTGCTGAGTGTCACGGCAGACCGCGCCAAGGCAATTTCTGGCACAGCCGACGAAATGATCGTGCAGCCACTGCTAACCACGCCGGTCACTGCCAGCGGGATTGCAGCACTGAGCACTCTTTTGGCAGATAACCCGCTGTATCAAAACACCGTGATTTCACAAGACCAAAAGCTGGCCTCCATCAGCTTTTCGGTTGAAGTTGGCCCCAAGGGTTTTCGGGAAGTGATGGACAAGGTGCAGTGGGAGCTCAATGCCGCGCAAACGCCGCAGATCAAGATCATCTCCAGCGGCACGGCGGTGTTTTTCGCCAATGTGGAGCGCTTCTCGGCCCGCATGGCGTTTTTGTTCCCCATCGCGCTGGTGTTGATTGGGTTGATTCATCTGGAAGCGTTCAGAACCAAGCAGGGCCTCTTTCTGCCTTTGCTCACCGCTATTCTGGCGGTGATCTGGAGCCTGGGCATCATGGGTGCGGCGGGCGTGTCGATGGATGCCTTCAATGCCACCACCCCGATCCTGATTCTGGCGGTAGCGGCCGGCCATGCGGTGCAGATTCTCAAGCGTTACTACGAAGAATACGAGCGGCTTTGCGCAGCCCATCCCAACGACCCGCTGTATTCACTGAACGACCGCGCCATTGTCGAATCCATGATCCAGGTTGCCCCGGTGATGCTGACGGCTGGCCTGGTTGCCGCGTTAGGCTTCTTTTCGCTGTTGACGTTTCAGATCGCCAATATCCGCACCTTTGGCCTGTTCACCGGTTTGGGGATTTTGAGCGCGCTCCTGATTGAGATGACCTTCATCCCCGCGCTGCGCAGCTACCTGCCTGCACCACGGCCAAAGATGATCAACCTGAACGCCGACCAGCCACGTGTTTGGGACCGCGTGGCCAACCGCCTGACGCAACTGGTGATCCAGCGGCACCGCGCCATCATTGTGGGTTTTGCCGTGCTGGGGCTGCTGGCCGCAGCGGCCATGTCCAACATCAACCGCGAGAACTCGACCAAGAGCTATTTTGGTGAGGGCTTGCAGTTGCGCCAGGAAGACCGCGTGCTGAACGACAAGCTGGCAGGTACCAACACGCTCTATGTGGTGTTCCAGGGCGATCGGGCGGATCGCATGAAAGACCCGGTAGTGCTGGCGGCCATCGAGTCGGCCCAGACGTTCATCGCCACCCTGCCGGATGTGGGCAAAACCATCTCGATCGTCGATCTGCTCAAGCAAATGAACCGGGCCATGAATGCGGGTGCGCCAAGTGCCTACAAACTGCCTGCCACTGCCGAGCTGGTGTCACAGTATTTGTTGCTGTATTCCATGTCGGGCCAGCCCACCGACTTTGATGCCTATATCGACTACGACTACCGCAACGCGAATTTGCAGGTGTGGATGAAGAATGACAGCAGCAAGTACGCCGAAAGCGTGGTGTCGCGCATTCGCCAGCACATAGCGCCCACTCTGCCCAAAGGCGTCACGATCCAGATTGGTGGCAGCGTGCCGCAGACTTCGGCCTTGAGCGAGACGCTGGTGGACGGCAAGATGCTGAACATCGCGCAGATGATGGGCTTTGTGTTTGTTGCCGGTGCCCTCGTGTTCCGGTCTTTGGTGGCGGGCCTCTACCTGGTGTTGCCCCTGATCTTCACGGTGTTGGTGAATTTTGGTGTGATGGGCCTGACGGGTATTCCGCTGAACACACCCAACTCGGTGAGCTCGGCCATGGCGATTGGCATTGGCGCGGATTACGCCATCTACCTGCTGTACCGCATCCGTGAAGAGCTGCAAAAGACCCATGATGTCAATGTCGCCCTGCTGCAAACCATGAAGACCGCCGGCAAGGCTGTTGTGTATGTGGCCAGCGCCATCACCGGGGGCTATGCCGTGTTGATGCTGTCGTTCAACTTCTATGTGCACATCTGGTTCGGCTTGCTCATTGTGCTGTCGATGATCGTGAGTGCGGCGTCTGCGCTGATTTTGATCCCGGCGCTCATCAAGCTGCATACGCCGCGCTTTCTCCGGCAGGTTTTGGCGGCTGATGACGACGTGGACGCGGCTACGGGCCCATTGCTGCCACTGAAGTCGCCGAAGGCATCTGCCATGGTTCGGGCGCTGGCGGTAGGGTCGCTGGTGTTGGGCGCAGGCCTGATGACGGCTCCCCGGCCCGTTCAAGCGCAGGACCTGCATGCCGAAGAGTTAATGGAGAAAAGCTACCAGGCCACGCGGGTCAACAGCTCTGTCTCGCAAGCCAGCTTCAAGCTTGTGAACGCATCCGGGCAGGAGCGAACGCGACAGACCTTTAGTGCTACAAAACTTCAGCCTGATGGCATTGCCTATCGCCGGGTGATCCGGTTTCTGGCTCCCGGTGATGTGCGCAACACCACCACGCTCATCGTGGAAAACCTGGGCAAAGACGACGAGATATGGGTCTACTTGCCCGCCCTCAAAAAAGCAAGGCGGCTGGCCAGCAACAACAAGAAAAACAGCTTTGTGGGCACCGACCTGTCTTTCGGCGACCTGGTGGGGCACAAAGCGCGCGACTGGAGCCACAAAACCCTCAAATCTGATACTTACGCGGGCGGGCCGGCCTGGGTGATTGAATCAATGCCCAAGACACCGCAGATCGCGGCCGACTCTGGATATTCCCGGCGGGTCAGCTGGCTGGCAAAGGACAATTTCGTCAGCTTGAAGGTGGACTTCTTTGACGCTGCTGGGGCGTTGCTGAAGACCGTCGAGAACCGGCAACTCAAGCTGGTCGATGCCCAGCTCAACAAGTTCCAGCCCATGGATGTTCAGGTCAAAAACCACCAGACGGGTCACTCGACCTATCTGAAGATGGAACGGTTTGAAGCCAATGTAGCCGTTGCCGAGACTTACTTTGCGGCCAGCTATCTTGAGAAAGAGGAGTAGTCACCATGCGCCTCTTTCGCCAAGCCCGGTCTGCGGCTGTCTGTGTGGCGCTCTTAGGCGCGGCGGGTGCTGCCCTGGGCCAGACAACAGGTCAGGCTTCAGGCCAAGAGCCGTCTGTCGCCGCCTTGCCCGCGCCTTATGGTGAGTGCGGTTTGGGTTACTGGTCATCCAGCCGCAACCTGGACGATGCCAAAGACCTTGCCAGCACGTTTTGCGTCCTGAACTGGAAGCCCAGGTTAACAACGGGTGCCAGTCTGGGGTTCAACGCGCGACTGGATTGGCAAGATCAGCCGTCACCCGTCGCCGCCCGAAGTCGGATGCGGGAGGCATATCTGGATGTGGAAGGTGGCGCTTTGTCGGTGCGCCTGGGTCGCCAGATACTGGCCTGGGGGCGCGCGGACCGGATCAACCCCACGGATTCACTCTCGCCCAGGGATTTCACTTTGCTGGTCACCGAAGACGAAGATCAGCGCACGGGCATGGATGCCATGCGGTTTCGTTACGCGGTGAACCCGGCTTTGTCTTTCACCCTGGTCGCGGCCCGTTTTGAGCCCAACACCACACCGCAGGGCAGCCTGCCCGCCAACCGGGTCAACCCCGCTACACCGGATCAAACCGAATGGGCCCTCAAACTGGATCACAGCGGCAGCGGGTTGGACTGGTCAGTGTCTTATTTCGAAGGCTACGAACGGCAAAGCCGGTATCGCTTTGACGGCCAGCCGGCCCTTGCGCCGGTGTTTCGCAGCGACTTTGAAAAGATGCAAACCTGGGGTGCTGACTTTGCAGGTGCCTTGGGGGCATGGACCTGGCGCGGTGAAGTCAGTCATTCCAACATGCGAACTGCCTGCGAATTTTGCCCATTCACAGAACGCAGCGTCGCACGCGCCGTGGTGGGGGTTGACCGTGATTTTCTGGACACCATGAATGCAAATATTCAACTTTTCGCGACCTCCAGAACAGGCTATCGGGATCCTGGCTCCGTGCCCGCCGGAATGCAGGCCATTCAGTCAGGGCTGAACCGGTTGAACGCCGAATACGGTGCACAGGAAACCGGGCTGACGCTGCGAGTTTCAGACCGGCTGCTCAACGATAAATTGAAGTGGGAAATCAGCGCCGTGCTGGACTTGACCGGACGCAGCAGCGTGGTCCGTCCGCGCTTGAGCTATGCCATCAATGACCACGTGAAGCTCAGCGCGGGGATGGACTACTTTTCTGGCGACGCGCAAAGCTATTTCGGCGCGCTCAGCAAAAACACGCTGGGGTTTGTGGTTTTGAGTCTGGTGTTTTAGGCGGGTTCGGGCTCAACCACCACGGGTACGCGTTGCGCCAGCGCACACATCAGCTCGTACCCCACGGTGCCGCCCGCTGCGGCCACCTCGTCAATCGACAACACAGCACCGCTGGCAGAGCGACCCCACAGCGTGACCTCACTGCCGAAGCCCGCATCGGGCACCGGCGTCAGGTCCACTGTGATCATGTCCATGCTCACGCGCCCCACCATGCGGGTGCGCACACCGTTCACCAGCACGGGCGTGCCGGTGCTGCAATGGCGCGGGTAGCCGTCGGCATAGCCGCAGGCCACCACACCGATGCGCAACGGCTCATTTGCCACAAAACTGGAACCATATCCGACCGTAGACCCCGTGTCAAGGTCTTGAGTAGCTATTATTTTGCTAGCAACCGTCATGCCGGGCTGCAACCCCCACTGGGCTGCGGTGTGCTCCGGGTAATCGGCTGCGCTGCCATAAATAGCAATGCCGGGCCGCACCCAATCTGACGCGATGTCACTGTGCCGCAAAGTGGCGGCGCTGTTGCTCAGGGTGCGTTCGCCGGGCAGGTCAAGGGTTGCGGTATTGAAGGTGGCGAGCTGGTCGGCAATGCCCTTGCTGCCATCAGCGTCGCTGAAATGGGTCATCAGCGATATCTCTTCCACCTGGGGCAGCGCGTTCAACCGCGTCCAGGCCGACCGGTAGCGCTGTGGCGTGAAGCCCAGGCGGTTCATGCCCGAGTTCATCTTGAGGAACACGCGCTGTGGCACATTGGTCTTGTGCATGGCGAGCATGTCGATCTGCGCCTCGCAATGCACGGTATGCCACAGCCCCAGACGCGAACACAGCTCCAGATCACGCTGCTCGAAAACGCCTTCCAGCAGCAAAATGGGCCCCCGCCAGCCGAGCGCCCGCACCCGCTCGGCCTCGTTCAGGTCCAGCAGCGCAAAGCCGTCGGCGGCCCGCAGACCATCAAAGACACGTTCAATGCCATGGCCATAGGCATTGGCCTTGACCACGGCCCAGACGCGCGCATGAGGCACGGCCCGACTGGCGCGCGCCAGGTTGTGGCGAAGCGCCTGGGTATGGATGGTGGCGTGTATCGGGCGGGGCATGGGCAGATTTTGACACCACGCGCCGTGCTATAACCTGTGCGTCGTTACGGAACAGATACAAAACAACCAGCCATCAGATTCCCCTGATGCCCAACTGACTTCAATGAAACGCGGTTTTTTCACCATCATGTCGGCGCAGTTTTTCAGCTCGCTGGCTGACAATGCGCTATTCGTTGCGGCGATTCAACTGCTCAGAACCGAGGGTGCACCCTCCTGGCAACAGGCTGCGCTGGTGCCCATGTTTGCGCTGTTTTATGTGATCCTGGCACCCTTCGTGGGCGCGTTTGCTGACTCCATGCCCAAAGGCAAGGTCATGTTCATCAGCAACTTCATCAAGGTCACGGGTTGTCTGTTGATGTTGTTTGGCACGCACCCGCTGATGGCCTACGCCATCGTGGGCCTGGGCGCGGCGGCGTACTCGCCCGCCAAGTACGGCATCCTGACCGAACTGCTGCCAGCGTCGCAACTGGTCAAGGCCAATGGCTGGATTGAAGGCCTGACGATTGGTTCCATCATTTTGGGGGTCTTGTTGGGTGGCCAACTGGTGGGCAAGGTGGTGTCGCACGCGTTGCTGTCCATTGACATCCCCTTCATCGACTTCGGCATTGACACCCCGCCCGAGGCGGCCATCAGCATCCTGATTCTGGTGTATCTGCTGGCCGCCTGGTTCAACACGCACATCCCCGATACCGGTGTGGAAATGCGCCCCATGCCCAAGCGCCTGATTGTGTTGCTGCCCGACTTCTGGGCCTGCAACACCCGCCTGTGGCGCGACCGGCTGGGACAGATTTCACTGGCCGCCACCACGCTCATCTGGGGTGCGGCGGGCAACCTGAAAACCATCGTGCTCACCTGGGCCGCCGTGGCCCTGGGCTACACCGTCACGCAGGCCTCGGCGCTTCAGGGCGTGGTGGCCATTGGCATGGCGGCGGGTGCCATCGCCGCCTCGCTGCGCATGCGGCTGGAAGACGGCCCCCGTGTGATGCCCATGGGCATTGGCATGGGCGCGGCCGTCATCGCGCTGATCTTCATTGACAACGTCTGGGTGGCCGCACCCTTCCTGATCTTGCTGGGAGCCCTGGGCGGCTTCATGGTGGTGCCGATGAACGCGCTGTTGCAGCACCGGGGCCATAACCTGATGGGTGCCGGGCGCTCCATCGCCGTGCAGAACTTCAACGAGAACTTTTCGATTCTGGTGCTGGGCACGGCCTACAGC
>JANOAP010000280.1:0-3812 GCA_031411175.1 Rhodoferax sp.
CGACAAGCCCAGCGCCCGTGCCGCCTTCACGTATTCCAGCGAGCGGTTGCGTAAAAATTCGGCCCGTACGTAGTCTGACAAGCCCAGCCAGCTCCACAGCGACAAAAGCCCCAGCAACAGCAGCAATGACGGCTGAAAAATCGCCGCAAAGATGATCAGGAAATAGAGCTCCGGCACAGCGCCCCAGATCTCCACGATGCGTTGAAGTGTCAGGTCAATGCGGCCCCCAAAGTAGCCCATGATGGACCCCATGATCACGCCCAGTGTGGTACCCACCAGGGTGAGCGCCATGGCAAACCAGATGCTCACGCGAAAGCCATAAATCAGGCGGGCCAGCATGTCGCGCCCCTTGAAGTCTGTGCCCAGCCAGTTTTGGGCGCTGGGGGCGGCAGGTGGAGTCGCCTTGGTGAAGTAATCCGATGACACCTCAGAGTGCGGGTTCAGCGTGGTCACCGCCCAGTTGCCCGGCTTGCCCAACAGTTCGGTGATGAATGGGTCTTTCCAATCAATCGGGGTCGCAAAATGCCCACCCACCGCCTTTTCGCCCGGATTGCTCACCATGGGAAAAAGCAATTGCCCGTTGATGCGTGCCACGATGGGTTTGTCGTTGCTCACCAGCTCTGCAGCGGTGGAGATGACCAGCATGGCGACAAAAATCCAGAGCGACCCATAGCCCAGGCGATTGCGTTTGAAGCGCGCCCAGGCGCGCTGGTGGGGAGAAAGCGAAACGGATGGGGGCAATGCGTCAACCACGATTGCAGCGACGTCAGGCCCAGCGGGCTGGGGCATTGGCACAGCGCTCATTTGCTGACGCTCCCAAACTGCACACGCGGGTCTACCACGCGGTAAAGAATGTCGGATATCAGCTTGGTTACCACGGCAATCAAGGTGAAGAAATACAGTGATCCCAGCACCACCGGGAAATCCCGCCGCACCACGGCCTCATAGCCCAACAGGCCCATGCCATCCAGCGAAAACAGGGTTTCAATTAGCACAGAGCCCGAGAAGAACGCACCGACGAAAGCGGCGGGGAAGTGCGTGACCAATGGCAGCAGCGCATTGCGAAAAATATGCTTGTACAAGACGCTGTTTTGCGACAGCCCCTTGGCTCGCGCCACCAGCACATACTGCTTGCGGATCTCCTCCACAAAGGTGTTTTTGGTCAGGATGGTGATCACTGCAAAGCTGTGAATCGCAAGGCAGGTCAGGGGCAACGCGAGGTGCCAGAAGTAGTCCTTGATTTTTTCCAGGGTACTTAACTCTGCCCAGTTGTCACTGGTCAGGCCACGCAAAGGGAATACGTCCCAAAACGTGCCGCCGGCAAACAGAACAATCAACAAAATGCCCAGCACAAAACCCGGTATGGCGTAGCCCACCAGCACCGCCAGCGTCGTCATGGTGTCAAAGCGCGAGCCCTCCCGCCGTGCCTTGGCAATGCCCAGCGGGATGGATATGAGATACGACAACAAAAAGCTCCACACCCCCAGGCTAATGGAGACTGGCAGTTTCTCCTTGATGAGTTGCCACACATCCTTGTTGTGCATGAAACTGCGGCCCAAATCGAACCGGGCAAAGTTGACCAGCATGTCCACATAACGTTCATGCGCGGGTTTGTCGAAACCGTACAGTTTTTTGAGCTCGGCAATTTGTTTGGCATCGGTGTCTTTGCTGGCACGGTAGCCGCCTGTGTCACCGCCTCCGCCGTCGCGGGACTCCGCCAGGATTTGCTCCACCGGGCCACCGGGCACAAACTGCACCACCACAAAGGTGATGGTGAGCGCGCCCAGCAAGGTGGGCAGCATCAGGGCAATGCGCTTCAGGATATAGATCAGCATGGGGTTGGCTCAGGTTTTTGGACTTATTTTGCGGGCGGTGTGGCGGCGGGCTTGGCATCCAGCGATTTATCCCACCAGGTCCACAGCGGCCAGGGCTGGCTGTGCTCATTGGGGATGCTGTCAATCGCAAAGTAGCGCGCCTGCTTGGCAGGAATGCCAAACTTGTTCCAATGCGAGGTGGGTTCAGTTCGGGTGAACAGCTGCGGAATCTGCCAGTGGTTCCACATGATGACGCGGTCCAGCGCGTGAGACGCCGCAAGCAACTCGTCCATATTTGCAGCTTTTTCGATGCGGTCAACCAGTGCATCAACAGCGGGACTTTTCACGCCCCGGTAATTGCTGCCACCGGGTTTGTCGGCCTCCGCACTGCCGTACAGCCGTTTCAGGTCACTGGCGCTGGGCAGTGTGAACTTGCCTTCCACGATGATGATGAGTTCATAGTCATAGGTTTCGAGGCGACGCCGGTACAACGAAAAATCCACCAGGCGCTCGGTGTACTTGATGCCCAGCCGCAGCAGATTGCGTTCGAACTCCGGGTTGCGCCCTACCGACGAAGGCTCCAGATACTCGATGGTGAAGGCTTCGCCCTTGGCGTTGCGCAGCACGCCGTCGGGCGCAATATTCCAGCCCGCTTGAGACAGCAGGTCTGCCGCGTGGCGCAGGTTGTCACGCAGCGCATTGGGGTGGGTATCGTTGCGCGGTGCTTTGAAGGCCGGGCCAAATACTGTTTTGGGTAATTGGGCGCGAAACGGCTCCAGCAAGGCCAGCTCTGCAGGCGAGGGCTCGCCGGACGCAGCAAACGTGGTGTTGTTGAATATGCTGTTAGCGCGGTAAAACGTGCCGAGCCGGTTGTAGGCTTCAAAGTCCCACGCATGCATGATGGCTTCGCGCACCCTGATGTCCTGAAACTTCGGCCTGCGGAGGTTGAAATCAAAGGCCTGCAACATGCTGCCGGTGTCTACTTCCCAGGCTTTTTTGACG
The DNA here is from genome assembly GCA_031411175.1 of Rhodoferax sp. Taxonomy (GTDB): domain Bacteria; phylum Pseudomonadota; class Gammaproteobacteria; order Burkholderiales; family Burkholderiaceae_C; genus JANYCG01. The sequence continues at coordinate 2,817 of JANOAP010000280.1, forward strand.
ATGCGCCCGTCGTCCCATTTGGGGCCTTTGTGAATGCGCGCAAAGGCGCGGGCCACAGTTTCTCGCGTGATGTCGAATTCGCCTGCCTTGAAGGCCTCGCGCTTCACGTCCAGGTCTTTGTACATGCGGTAGTTGATGCGGTCAAAATTGAAGTGGCCCTTGCGCACCGGCAGGTCTTGCGCCCAGTATTTAGGATCGCGCTTGAGCTCAATGCGGCTGGGCATTTGCAGCGACGAAATGGTGTAGGGGCCGCTGGTAATGGGCTGTTCTTCAACCACGTCAGCCAGGGGCTTGCCACCGCCCCATTTGCGCGAAAACACCGGCATCCCCCCAATGGAGAACACCATATCCATTGAACGGTCTTTCAAATCAAACCGCACGGTAGTCGAATCGACCACCACAGCGCGCTCGGCCCCAGCCAGGAGTGTCGCTACCGATGGTAAAACCAGCTTGCCTTTGAGTCGTTTGAAGCTGTCAACCACGTCTTCCGGGGTGACCGGGTCGCCATTGTTGAAGCGCGCTTTGGGATGCAGCCGAAAGCTGATGGACGACAGGTCCGGCGCCACCAGCATGGCCTCAGCCAGCAAGCCGTACATGGCCTGGGGTTCGTCCATCGACAGCGTGCCCAGGCTCTCGAACATGAACATCGCCAGCGCAGCCGGAGCAACGCCCTTGATGGTGTAGGGGTTGAGTTTGTCAATACTGGTGCGCCTGTCGGGGTTGCCCAGCTTGAGCAACCCGCCCTTGGGCGCATTGGGGTTCACGTACTCGAAATTCTTGAAATCTGCGGGGTACTTGGGCGGCTGATAGGCCGACAAGGCATGCTCCCAGGTGCCAGTGGCAACCGCAGCCGCCAGCGCCGTTGCGCAGGCAGCAAGACACAACACTGCACCGACAAAGAGCCTCAGGCCAGTGCTTCGGAGAGTCAGTTGAGTTGGAAATTTGAGCTTATTTGGCATTTGCGGAAAGGCAACCTGCGTGATGTGACGTTCTGAT
>JANOAP010000281.1:0-7615 GCA_031411175.1 Rhodoferax sp.
CGGGGGGAGGGGCCTTGGCGGGCGTGGCATCGGCATCGGCTCCATCGTGATTGCGCTGGCGGCGTCGTACTTTCTGGGTGTGAACCCGATGACGGTACTCAACATCCTGGGTGGTGGCGGTGAAACGGCCCCCCAAGTGCAGCAGGGCCCCGCCCACAAGCCACCCGCCGACGACCGCATGGCCAAGTTTGTGGGCACGGTGCTGGCAGATACCGAAGATGTCTGGAAAGAGGTGTTCACCAAGGGCGGTGCGACCTACAAGGAGCCCAAACTGGTGCTGTTCCGGGGCGCGACGCCGACCGCTTGCGGCCAGGGCGAAGCTGCCATGGGCCCGTTTTATTGCCCCGGCGACCAGAAGGTCTACATTGACCTCAACTTTTACGAAACCCTGAAGAACAAGCTCGGCGCGCCGGGCGAGTTTGCCCAGGCCTATGTGATTGCCCACGAGGTCGGCCACCACGTGCAGAATTTGCTGGGCATCAGCGGCAAGATGGACCAGATGCGTAGCCGCGTGAGCCAGACCGAATTCAACGCGCTCAGCGTGCGCCTGGAACTGCAGGCCGACTGCTTTGCCGGCGTGTGGGCCAACAAGGCCCAGGAGTCACGCAAGATTCTGGAAGGCGGCGACATTGAGGCTGCCATGAACGCGGCCGCCAAGATTGGCGACGATGCCTTGCAGCGCTCCGCCGGGGGGCGCGTGGTGCCCGAGAGCTTCACCCACGGCACCAGCGCCCAGCGCACCAAATGGTTCAACAACGGCCTGCAAAACGGCAGCGTGAAGGGTTGTGATACCTTCTCGGCCCGCCAGTTGTGATATGTGGGGGATAATAGGGGTTTGCCCTAGAACAGCGACAGTCTGGATCGGGGGCGTTCGAACCGTCGCGGTTCTCCCTTAGTTTCAATCGCATTGATGACCCAAACAGCACCAGAATCCACCACAGACCTCGCAGAGCAGGACATTAGCCCCCAGGCCGCCGACCAGCCATTCGTTCTGGCCCCCGAAGCGCCCGCCCGGCTGGACGCCTTTTCCCAGTTGCAACGGGCCGAACCGCTGGCGCGCGCCGTAGCCGAGATGGGTTACATCGCCATGACGCCGATTCAGGCGCAGGCCATTCCCGTGGTGATCACCGGCAAAGACGTGATGGGCGCGGCCCAGACCGGCACCGGCAAGACCGCTGCGTTTTCCTTGCCCCTGCTGCACCGCCTGCTCAAGCACGCGAACGAATCCACGTCGCCCGCCCGCCACCCGGTGCGCGCGCTGGTGTTGTTGCCCACGCGTGAATTGGCCGACCAGGTGGCCCAGCAGATCAAGCTGTATGCCAAATACACGAGCCTGCGCAGTGCCGTGGTGTTTGGCGGTATGGATATGAAGCCGCAGACGCTGGAACTCAAAAGAGGCGTTGAGGTGCTGGTGGCCACACCGGGCCGCCTGCTCGACCACATCGAAGCCAAAAATGCCGTGCTGAACCAGGTGGAGTACGTGGTGCTGGACGAGGCTGACCGCATGCTGGACATCGGCTTTTTGCCCGACCTGCAGCGCATTTTGAGCTACCTGCCCAAGCAGCGCACCACGCTGCTGTTCTCGGCCACGTTCTCGTCTGAAATCAAACGCCTGGCCAGCAGCTACCTGCAAGACCCGGTGACGATTGAAGTGGCACGCTCCAACGCCACGGCTTCCACCGTGGAGCAACACTTCTACAGCGTGGGCGATGACGACAAGCGGCATGCCCTGCACCAGATCCTCAAATCACGCGGCATGAAGCAGGCCTTTGTGTTTGTGAACAGAAAACTGGGCTGTGCCCGATTGGCCCGTTCGCTGGAGCGCGAAGGCCTCAAAACCACCGCCCTGCACGGCGACAAGAGCCAGGACGAACGCCTGAAGGCGCTGGAATCTTTCAAAAAAGGCGAAGTTGACTTGCTGGTGTGCACCGATGTGGCCGCGCGCGGCCTGGACATCAAGGACGTGCCCGCCGTGTTCAACTTTGACGTGCCCTTCAACGCCGAAGACTACGTGCACCGCATTGGCCGCACCGGTCGCGCCGGGGCTGAAGGCCTGGCCGTGACCTTTGTCTCCAAGTCCGACGCGCGCCTGGTGGGCGATATCGAGAAGCTCATCAAAACCAAGATCGAACTCGAAGCGGTAGAGTTTGACGAAGATGTTCCGAACATTGCCAAGCAGGGCCGTATCAACGATGGCCGTCGCATGTATGCGGCCCATGAAGGCGAGCGTGAACCAGGCCGCACCATGGGGCGTGATGAAAGTCGCGGCGCCCGCAGCTACGAGCGTGAGTCAGACCGCGAGCAGACGCCGCGCCCACCACGTCGTGACTTCTCGCGCCCCGCCCCTGCGCCCCGCGATCCGTTCTTTGACAAGCCCTATGAGGCCGTGGCCACGCCAGCGGCTGTTGCGCCGTCATGGGAAGCGACAGCAAAGCCGCCGGGCCGCAGCATATCGGCCAACATCAAACCCAAGCGACGGGTGGCCGCGCTGTTCAAGGCGGAACCTGTTTGAGCCTGTTTTTAGCTGAAATTGCCAGCCAAATAGGCCGCTAGCCCCCGTAGAACGGGCTTTAGTAGCTATAAATACAGTAGCTAACTCAGAGGTGATTCAGAGGCCCGGCTTCTGGGCGGCTTCGCATTTCACCTGAATCAGCGCTTGTGCCACACCCGCGCTGGCATAGGCCAGCCGCAGCGCGCTAAGGCAGCCACCCCACACACAGCCAGAGTCCAGCGACAGCAAATCCGGCCGGTCCAGCCAGCCCAGGGTGGACCAGTGGCCAAAGGCCACGATGCTGCTGGCCGTCTGGCGGCCCGGCGCGTCAAACCAGGGCAGGTAGCCGGGCGGGGCTGCATCCGCCGTCAGGCCTTTGGCATCAAATTCCATCTCGCCCTGCGGCGTGCAAAAGCGGATGCGGGTGAGCGCGTTGACCACGCAGCGCAAGCGCGCCGCGCTGGCCAGGTCATCACGCCATTGGGTGGGCTCGTTGCCATACATCTGGTGCAGAAAATCGCTGAGGTCAGGCCCTCGCAGCACGGCCTCCACCTCACCCGCCAGCGCCATGGTTTGTGCGGCGGTCCAGCCCGGCAGTACCCCGGCATGGACCATCAAATAGTCTTGGCCCCCCACGGTTTGCCGGATGGCCAAGTGCTGCTGGCTAAGCCACGCCAGCATCTGGGGCCGGTCCGACGCATCCAGTATGCCGCTCAGGGTATCGCTGCGGCTTGGCCTGCGCACTCCGTGGGCGACGGCCAGCAGGTGCAGATCATGGTTGCCCAGCAAGCATTGGGCGGCGGCACCCAGCTTCATCAACCGGCGCAGCACCGCTGCCGAGTCCGGCCCGCGGTTCACCAGGTCACCCAGCAAATAGAGGGTGTCGCGGCTGGGCGAGAAAGATATTTCGTCGAGCAGGCGTTGCAGTGCGCTGTCACAGCCTTGCACGTCACCAATCAAGTAAAGTCCCATGGTGTTCATTCTCGCTGCTGTTCAATGGAATTTTTGTTGATCGTCCTGCTAACCCTGCTCAACGGGGTGTTTGCCATGTCCGAGCTGGCCCTGGCAGCCAGCCGCAAAGCGCGCCTGAGCGCGATGGCTGAGGCAGGTGACACGGGGGCCGGTGCGGCGCTGACCTTGCTGGCCAATCCCACGCAGTTTCTCTCCACCGTGCAGGTGGGCATTACCTCGATTGGCGTGCTCAATGGCATTGTGGGCGAGGCGGCTTTCAGCAGTGGCGTGGCGTTGTGGCTGCAAGGCTTTGGCGTGTCTGAAAAGGCATCGGCCATTTCGGCCACCGCCAGCGTGGTGACGCTCATTACCTTCACCACCATTATCTTTGGCGAGCTGGTGCCCAAGCGCATCGGCCAGTTGTACCCCGAGCCCGTGGCGCGCCTGGTGTCGCGGCCCATGTTGTGGCTGGCCAAGGCCGCCAACCCCTTCGTCAAGCTGCTGTCGGCCACCACGCAAGGCACCCTGAAGCTGCTGCGCATTGACACCAATGCCGCGCGCATGGTGACCGAGGAGGAAATCTCTGCCAGCCTGGAAGAGGGGCTTGATGCCGGCGTGATCGAACACCACGAGCACCAGATGGTGCAAAACGTGTTCCGGCTGGACGACCGGCCGCTGACGTCGCTCATGGTGCCGCGCACCGACGTGCAGTGGCTGGATGCCTCAAATTCTGTTGCCAGGTGCCTTGAGCTGGTGGGCGCGGGTGGCGAAAGCAGTTCGCACTCCTGGTATCCCGTGTGCCGGGGCTCACTGGATGACGTGGTGGGCGTGATCAGCGTCGGCAAGCTGCTGCAACTGGGGCCCCAGCAGGCCGGCACGATAGAGGTACACGCCCAGTCTGCTGCTTTTTTGCCCGAGACCCTTTCGGGCATGGAGCTGCTGGAGCAATTCCGTGCCCGCTCCGGGCGCATGCTGTTTGTGGTGGACGAGTACGGTGTGGTCCAGGGCATCATGACACCGGGTGACCTGCTGGAAGCCATCACGGGTGAGCTGCAGCCCACGGCCCAGGTCGATGCGTGGGCGACGCCGTGCGATGACGGCTCGTGGCTGCTGGACGGGCTGATGCCGGTGGGCGAACTCAAAGTCCGGCTCGGCATTGACGAGTTGCCAGAAGAAGAGCGAGGCCGGTACAACACCGTGGCCGGCCTGCTGATGGCGGTGTCAGGCCGGTTGCCGTCTACCGGTGAACGCATCGAGTCATCGGGCTGGCTGTTTGAAGTGGTCGATCTGGATGGAAAGCGCATCGACAAGGTGCTGGCATCACCTATGAAGCCAGCCGCAGCACCGCTGGACTAAATTTGGTCCAGGCATCCGCTGGCTAGATCCGCCTCTTAAATCCGCCCCGTGAGCCGGTAAGCCCAGAACCCTATGATTTCGTGCAGGGCGTAGTGCCATTTTTCTGCGCCCATGGCCAGTGAGTAACCGGTCCAGTTCGGCGTGATGGGCGTGCGGTAGTCCACTCCGTAAGGTGTGACGTTCCAGCCGGCAGCACGGAACACCCCGAGTGAGCGCGGCATGTGCGCGGCGGTGGTCAGCAGCAGCCATCGCTGGCGCTTGTCGATGCCCGGCAATGCCGAAGTCAGCGTAGCGTTCTCATACGTGGTGCGCGACTGCGACTCGTAGCTGACCCTTGCCGGGTCCACACCCATGCTGTCAAAGAATATTTTGGCGCGGTCCGCTTCGGTAAAGGCACCCCAGCGCAGGTTGCCTTCACCGCCGGTGAACACCAGCTTCAAGTGCGGATGGCGCAGCATCAAGCCGACCGGCACCATCATGCGTTCACCCGCACTGTTGAGCGCGATTCTGCCGGGCTGCTGCCACATTTCGGAGCGCTCCAGTGCACCGCCCAGCACCACTAATCCGGTGTATTCCTTCAGGCTGGCGTTGGGGTCCGGCGCCGGCGCGGCGGCTTCCAGTTGACGCAGCAATGCATCCACCGGCAACTGCCAGCCGCTGAAAACCAGCACGGCCAGCGCCGCCTGGCACAGCCGCATGCCCGCCTTGCGCGAACGCCGCATCCAAATCAATCCGCACGCCAGCAACAACAGCACCCACGACAGGGGCTGCGTCGCAAAAGACAAAAAGCTGGAAGCAATGAACATGAAATCTGCAAGCGCCCCAAAGGGTCACAAATGCTGGGTCCAGATGTCGGTTTGCTTAGGGATCAGCTGCGGGTGCAATCTGCTGTGTGTCTGCGTGAGCTGGTGGGCTGCCATCAGCACTTCGGGCGGTAAGCCATGGCGGTTGGCCCTGCGCTCATCGTATTGAAGATTGTGCATGAACGGATAAAACTCGGGGCTCCCCCAAAGAAAGGCGATCTTCTTCCCCAGGTGCGGGAACACCTTGTTGATGGTGACGAAGTCCTCGTTGGTGTAAATCACGTTGAATCTTGCGGTGGTGAGTCGGTTGCGGCAATTATCCCGTGTGGTAGCTGCTGTGAATTGGGCCTGAACATGCGTCACACGGGCGAGCCGTGATATTGATCACCGATCACGCCTTTGCAATACCCTGGGCTTCTACAACAATGTGGTCAGGCGGCAGACCAGCCAGGTGGCGTTCAAATGCTTTTGAGAATGCAGCCTCAAGATGCCGGGCAAAGCCGACCGTGTCGAACAGCGCGGCGGTGGGCCGGTTGCGTTGCAGCCGGGTCTTGATGAGCTGGAGCCGTGCGGCATTGGTCGCCAGTTCGACCGCGAGGTCTTCGTACCCCGCCTCTGTTGATGTGATCAGGTCCGGTACGTCCATGGCGGTCAGCAGGCTGGCTGCCATGCGGCTCGCGAGAGCATCGCCCGTGCATGTCAGCAGCGGCAGGCCCATGCGCAAGGCGTCACTTGCCGTCGTCCCCGCGTTGTAGGGCAATGTGTCCAGAAACAGGTCGGCACAGCGGTAGCGTGCCAGGTAGTCCGCGGGTGGCAGGAGTCCGGTGAACACCAGGCGCTGCGGGGCGATGCCCGCCTGCACGGCCTCACGGTGCAGGTTGTCCGGCATCTGGTCATTTTCGGCATAGAGCAGCAGCACACTGCCTTCAACCCGGGCCAGGATGCGCATCCAGCTCGCAAATGTGAGGGGCGTGATTTTGTAGCTGTTGTTGAAGCAGCAAAAAACGAAGCCCGTCTGGGGAAGCCCCAGCGTTTCGCGGGTGAACACCCGGTCTGAAATGGGCCGCTGGCTGTCATTAACCTGAAAGCTCGGCAGCACCATGATTTTCTCTGCGTAATGGCGACGGCAGTCCGGTGGTATCAACACGGGGTCTGCAATGAGGTAATCCATGTAGGGTGCGCCCATGGTTCCGGGATAGCCCAGGTAGCTCACCTGAACCGGGGCCGCACGCAGGGCAAAAATGCCGGTGCGTGAACCCTGGGTGAAACTTGCCAGGTCAATCGCAATGTCAATGTTCATGGACCGCGCCAGGGACGCTATGTCTGTGTCTGACTTGCCTCTGACATCGACGAATGTGTCGAACCCTGCTTCGAGCCTACAGCGCATGTCGTCTTGCGTGTCTGGCCCGAACGAGAACCCAATCACCTCAAAACGCGTCCGGTCATGCGCTTCAAAGAGCCCGGCCGTCAGGAACGACACCGAGTGGTTTCTGAAGTCGGCTGAGAAGTAGGCGATCCGGATTTTGCTGCCAGGAGGCCTCGGCGCAATCGGCCCCAACGCCTCATCGGCCGGGTGCTTGGCCGCAGCCCAGTGTTGAGCGGCCCGCAGTTGCAGAGCCGGGTCGCTGCTGATTCCCAGCACGCAAAAGGGCGGTGTACTGTCCCAGCCCGCTTCTATCCGGTTGGTCAGCTCGTCGATTTCATCTGCAATTCCGCGCCAGTCGCAAGCGTTCATCCTTGAATGAAGCCGCACACCATATACGCCTTCGATGCCTGGCTTGATCGCCAGGGCCTGGTCGTAACTATCGACGGCGGCCCCGTATTGCCGCATCTCCCGAAGCGCGTTGCCCCGGTTGGCAAACACGTCAGGCTGCTTTGCATCGATGCCGATGGCCCGGTCGTAGCTGGCCACAGCGGCCGCGTATTGCCGGAGGTCAAAAAGTGCATTGCCCCGGTTGTAGTGGGTCAGGGCATGGTCAGGCCGCAGTGCGATCGCCCGGTCATAGCTTTCAAC
>JANOAP010000282.1:0-3051 GCA_031411175.1 Rhodoferax sp.
ACATGTAAAACACGTGGCTGGCCGTGTGATAGGCCCGGGTCTTGGACTCCATGGAATGGTGCACCAGCATGGCCATGCGCTCAACCTTGTCCATGGGCACGATCACTTCCAGCGCGGCAAACGCGTCGTGAAAAAGGCTGATAAAGCGGTTGATGGTGGCGATGGTCAAGTGGGGTGGCTCCTGTCTTTGCCCGAGCTACGTCATGCTACCAAGTTTTCTGCCGGGCAGTTGTCAGACCTGCTCCCGAGCCGGTGTCAGGCTGAAGGCGGGCCGACGCTCCCCCACGTGCAAGCCACGGGCGTTGACGATGGCGCGTGCACGCCAGGGCTCCAGTTGCTCCCGCTGTGCGTCATCGAGCCAGCCAAGCTGGTCCAGCGCTTCGACCGTGGCGGCAAACAGCGCGGGCTTGCTCGCGTCGATGATCTTGATGGCGAGCGCCTCACCCCGGCTTTTGCTGCCCACCACCTGCACGCCGTCTGCGCCGACCTTGGTCACCCAGTCGCCCCGCCCGGCACGCATGAAGGCCAGGTCGTTGCGCCCGGTGCCCGAGACCATGTCGGGGTGGGCTGTCATGGCTTCGCCGAGCAGTGCGAAGCTGCTGCCGAATTCGCTGTCACGCGCGCCGCTGGCCAGGCGCGCATAGCCCCAGGCCAGGTTGGCCAGTGGCATGGCGTAGTTGGGTGCGGAACAGCCGTCAATGCCCATTTTGAAATCGTCGCCATTCATGCCCACGGCGCGGGCCACATCGCGGCGAATGGCCTGTTGCAAGGGGTGTGATGGATCAATGTAATCGTCAAGGCTCAGGCCATGCTGCACGCAGTAGGCCAAAAACCCGGCGTGCTTGCCGCTGCAGTTGTTGTGGCGCTCGTCATAGGCCAGGTCGGCAGGTGGTGCAACCTCCAGCTGCGCGAAGAGGCTGGGCACGTGGCAGCCGCAACGCAGGGCTTTGTAGTTGAGGCCAGATTGGTCCAGCATTTGCGTGACGTTGGCCACATGGGCATCCTCGCCGTTGTGGCTGGCGCACAGCAGGGCTACTTGCGGCGTTGAAAACCCGAAGTGCTGCGGGCCTCCGGCTTCCACAAACGGCAGGGCCTGCAGGGCCTTGAGGGTGGAGCGCGTGAAGGTCAGCCAACGGGCGTCACCCGCGTGGGCAACCAGCTGGCCTTGTGCGTTGACAACAGCGATGGAGCCGTAATGCTGGCATTCCAGTGTGCCGCCGCGTGTGAGTTCTATGAGGGGGATGTGCTTCATGGGGGGATGTTAAACCGTGGGTTGACCGGTGCAGATGGTCGTCGCAATTCAGGCACAGGTCGCCGTGGCATTCAGCGCAGCGGCATCAAGGAGGAACTGGCGGCCCTAGGCCGCCGTGGGGGACAGCCGCGGAGTCTGAGTGCCGCGTCGGCCTGAGCCCACCCAAGAATGAATCCACCGCCCAGTTGCAAACCTTCAGTTATATTTTGCAACGCTGCCACCCCTCGCATTGAGGACTGCACCCCCGCACCAAGGAACCCCGTGTTCAAGAAAATTCTCATCGCCAACCGTGGCGAAATTGCCCTGCGACTGGTTCGCGCTGTGCGTGACATGGGCATTGCCAGCGTGGCGGTGTACGCACAGGACGATGCCGAGTCGCCTCATGTGCGCAGTGCCGACGAAGCACTGGCGCTGGGCCAGACCGGCCCTGCAGCTTATCTCGACATGACGAACATCATTGCGCTGGCGCAGCAGGCGGGCTGCGACGCGATCCACCCCGGCTACGGTTTTTTAAGCGAACGCGCCGACTTCGCGCAGGCCTGTGCCGACGCAGGCCTGGTCTTCATCGGCCCCAGCCCGCAGCACCTGGCCCTGTTTGGTGACAAGGCCGCTGCGCGTGCGCTGGCCCAGCAACAGGGCGTGCCGCTGATGCCGGGCAGCCAGAGCGCCGTCACGCTGGTTGAGGCCCAGGCCTTCTTTGCGGCCAACATGTCGGGCGTGATGATCAAGGCCATTGGCGGTGGCGGTGGGCGGGGCATGCGTGCCGTGCTGGCGGCCACCGACTTGCCCGAGGCCTATGCCCGCTGCGTGTCTGAAGCACGCGCTGCTTTTGGTGTGGACGGCGTGTATGTCGAGCGTCTGATGGCGCGTGCCCGCCATATCGAAATTCAGATCATCGGCGACGGCTATGCGGTGATGAGCCTGGGTGAGCGCGAATGCTCATTGCAGCGGCGCTTTCAAAAACTGATCGAGATTGCACCCAGCCCCTCGCTGCCCAACGACTTGCGCCAGCGCATCACGCAGGCGGCCCTCACCATGGCGCGGGCTGTGGGCTACCGCAGTCTGGGTACCTTCGAATTTCTGGTGGACGAGCAGTCTGGCGACGTGCCCTTTGTGTTCATCGAAGCCAACGCCCGCCTGCAGGTGGAGCACACCGTGACCGAAGCGGTGACCGGGTTGGACCTAGTGCAATTGCAGATTGGCATTGCTGCCGGGCACAGCCTGGCTGACCTGGGCCTGAACCCATCTGCGTCTGTGCCACAGCGGGGCTTTGCCGTGCAGTGGCGCATCAACGCCGAGACGCTGGACGCGCAGGGCCGGGCCCGCCCCAGCAGCGGCACGCTGGCGCGGTTCGACCTGCCCACTGGTCCTGGCGTGCGGGTCGACACCCATGGCTACAACGGGGCTGCGCCATCACCCCATTACGACAGCCTGCTGGCCAAGCTGATCGTGCACAGCAGCAGCCCCGTGTTTGCCGACGTGGTGCGCCGGGGCCAGCGCGCCTTGCAAGAGTGCCGCATTGAAGGGCTGGGCACCAACCTGCCGCTGCTCCAGGCGCTGACCCAGCACGCGGCGTTTACAACACAGCAGGTGCACACCCGGTTTGTGGAGGACAACATAGCGGCGCTGCGGGCGGCAGCGCAACCGTTTGCCGATCAGGCGGCTTCATCGAAGCGAATCAAGGGGATTGAAAACACTACTAAAAATATAGCTTCTCAAGACCATTCCACGGGGTCTAGTGGTCTTTTTGACTCTGAAAACGAGGGAAAAATCGCCTTGCGCGCCCCCATGCCCGCCCG
>JANOAP010000283.1:0-2763 GCA_031411175.1 Rhodoferax sp.
GCGCAATCCAGCAACCCCAAGATCAAGACCAAGGTGATCTGGGTGAACGAATGGTTCAATCCACCCAAAGAAACCGAAGCCGCTACCTCGCTGATCAACGGCGGCGCTGACGTGCTGTTCCAGAACACCGATTCCCCTGCCGTGCTCAAGACCGCCCAGGAAAAAGGCAAGCGCGCCTTCGGCTGGGATTCCGACATGACCGCCTATGGCCCCAAGGCCCACCTGGCGTCTGCCGTGATCAACTGGGGCCCGTACTACATCAAGGCCACCAAGGAGGCGCTGGACGGTTCCTGGAAGGGTGGCACGGCCGTGTGGTGGGGCGTGAAGGAAGGCGCGATTGACATCGTGTCCATTGCCGAAGACGTGCCTGCAGAAACCAAGGCCAAGGTGGAAGAAGTGAAGAAAGGCCTGGCTGATGGTTCCTATTCCATCTGGAAAGGCCCCATCATGGACAACACGGGCAAAGAAATGGTGGCCAAGGATGCCGTGGCCGATGACAAGTTTCTGAGCGGTATGGGCGCTTATGTCAAGGGTGTCGAAGGCAAAGTCCCCGGCGCCAAAAAGTAATTTGATACGCGGGCTTGCCGCGAATGTGACGCACCAAGAAGCTGCTTTCGGGCAGCTTTTTGTTTGTGCGGGAGAAATCAATGATCGAAGAAACCCATTGGCATCCGGTAGCCCTGTCTGAAAGTCTGGCGGGCAAGCCCATGGCCGTGACTTTGCTGGAGCACGCGCTGGTGCTGTGGCGCGACGATGGGAGCGCGGTCCACGCGTGGGCAGATCAGTGCCCACACCGGGGCGCGCAATTGTCATTGGGGCAAGTGGTTGGCGGGCGGCTGGAGTGCCCCTACCACGGCTGGCAATTCGGGGCCTCGGGGCAATGCCTGCACGTGCCTGCCTTGCCTGAATTTGTGCCACCCGCTGCGCACTGCGCACGGACCCATCAGGCCTGCGAGATGTATGGCCTGGTCTGGGTGCAAATCTCGCCCGCCATTGGCACGGTGTCTGACGCGGGCCGCGGCGTCCCCCAGTTTACGGCAGAGCCCGACACCCGCCTGCGCAAGCTCAATTGCGGCCCGTATGACGTGGCCACCAGCGCGCCACGCATCGTGGAGAATTTTCTGGACATGGCCCATTTTGGCTTTGTGCATGTGGGCTTGCTGGGCATGCGCGAGGCCACGACCATAGACGACTACCGCGTTGACGTCACCCCGCATGGCCTGCTGGCCACACAATGCCGCGCCTGGCAGCCGCAGTCAAACGTTCATTCCATTGCACCAGCCCAGGTGGAATACACCTATGAGGTCAACGCGCCCTACACAGCCATCCTGACCAAGGTGCCAGACCCCGCGAGCCTGCCCTCGACAACGGTTGATGGCGGCTACCACGAGTCGATTGCACTGTTCATCTGCCCGCTCGGGCCTGATAGCAGCCGGGTCTGGTTTCGTCTGGCGGTGGCAGATTTCGACTCAACGCAAGACAAGCTGCGCGAGTTCCAGCACACTATCTTCATGCAGGACAAACCGGTGCTTGAATCGCAATCACCCAAGCGGCTTCCGCTGGATGTGCGGGCAGAGCTGCACACGGCTGCAGACAAGGCGTCGTCCGCCTACCGCAGACATCTGAAACATCTTGGCATTACTTTTGGAGTGTGTTGATGAACCCCTCAAAATTCCGCGTGAAACCGGTCGCGGCAGACCGTCTGCCCGAGCTGCTGCGCCGCATGCCCAAGGCCGAGCTGCACATGCACATCGAAGGCTCGCTGGAGCCCGAGCTGATCTTTGCCCTGGCGCAACGCAACCGGGTGCAATTGGCCTACCCCAGCGTGGAGTCGCTGCGCAGCGCCTATGTGTTTGACAACCTGCAAAGCTTTCTGGACATCTACCACCAGGGCACCATGGTGCTTAAAGTTGAGCAAGACTTCTACGACATGACGCACGTCTACCTGAAGCGTGCCGCCGCAGACAACGTGCTGCACGCCGAAATATTTTTTGACACGCAGACCCACACCGGGCACGGGCTGGACTCTGGTGTTGTTATTAACGGTCTGCACCGTGCGTGCATGGATGCCCAGGCGGAGTTCGGCATGACCGCCTCTCTCATCCTGTGCTTCTTGCGCCACCTCAGTGAAGAAGAAGCTTTCGAAGCGTTGGAGCAGGCACTGCCTTACCGCGACAAGATTGTGGGCATTGGCCTGGCATCGAGCGAGATGGGGCACCCGCCCGAAAAGTTTGCAAAGGTGTTTGCCCGTTGCCGTGGGTTGGGCTTTCGCCTGGTAGCCCACGCGGGGGAAGAGGGGCCACCCGCCTATATATGGAGCGCGCTGGATGTGTTGAAGGTGGAGCGCATTGACCATGGCGTGCAGGCCATCAAAGATACTGCGTTGATGCAGCGCCTGGCCAAAGACAAAATCCCGCTGACGGTGTGCCCGCTGTCCAACCTGAAACTGTGTGTGTTCCCCGACCTGAAGCACCACACCATCGGTCAGATGCTGGATGCAGGCATCGTGGCCACCGTGAACTCTGATGACCCTGCCTATTTTGGCGGCTATATCAACGAGAACTTCACGCAGACGTTTGCTGCGCTGGGGTTGACCGCACAGCACGCGTATACGTTGGCGAGCAACAGCTTTGAGGCCAGTTTTATTGGTGCTGCTCTGAAGCGGCGGTACGCTGAGCGGTTGAACGAGGTGTTTGAGACCTTTAGGTGAAGAGGTTGTCCCGGACGCCGGGGCAATTCTCAGCCGGTTAAAATAGCGACAAG
>JANOAP010000284.1:0-1638 GCA_031411175.1 Rhodoferax sp.
GAACTTCATCCGGTCCATCCACAATGCGCACGGTGCGCTGGTGCGCATAGGCCTCTGCCAGCCAGAAGTCCTGGCTCACGCCGGCCGCGCCATGTGCCTGGATCGCCCAGTCCACCACTTTGCATGACATATTGGGTGCTACCACCTTGATCATCGCGATTTCGGCACGCGCATCCTTGTTGCCCTCGGTGTCCATCTTCCAGGCTGCGTTCAGCGTAAGCAGCCGGGCCTGGTCAATCATGCAGCGGGACTCGGCGATGCGCTCATGCCAGACTGATTGCTCCGCCAGCGGCTTGCCGAAGGCGATGCGCGACCGCAGGCGGTCTACCATCATCTCCAGCGCACGTTCTGCTGCGCCGATGGAGCGCATGCAGTGGTGAATGCGCCCAGGCCCGAGGCGGCCTTGGGCAATTTCGAAACCACGGCCTTCGCCCAGCAAGATGCTGCTCACGGGGACGCGAACGTTTTCAAGCAGCACTTCCATGTGGCCATGCGGAGCGTCGTCGTAGCCAAACACCGACAGATGACGCAGCACGGTGACGCCGGCCGCGTCACGCGGCACCAGCACCATGGATTGCTGGGCATGGCGCGGTGCGGTGACATCGGTCTTGCCCATCACGATGAAAATTTTGCAGTGCGGGTTGCCTGCGCCTGAAGAGAACCACTTGCGGCCATTGATCACATAGTTGTCGCCTTCACGCTGGATCGTGCACTGGATGTTGGTGGCGTCTGAAGAGGCCACGGCCGGCTCGGTCATCAGGAAGCCGGAGCGGATCTTGCCCGCCAGCAAGGGCTCCAACCACTGGTCTTTTTGCGCTTCGCTTCCGTAGCGCTCAATGGTTTCCATATTGCCTGTATCGGGCGCGGAGCAATTGAACACCTCACCGGACCAGGACACGCGGCCCATGATTTCACACAGCGGTGCGTAGTCCAGATTGGAGATGCCGGGGACCCCACGGTGCTCATGCGGGAGGAACATGTTCCACAGGCCCGCAGCGCGCGCCAGCGGCTTCAGCTCTTCAATCAGGGGAGACACTTGCCAGGCATTTCCCTGACGCCGGAACTCGGCCATTTCCTGGTGGTAGCGCTCTTCGTTGGGGTAAATGTGCTGGTCAAAGAATTGACGCATGCGCTGCTGCAGGTCAAGGGTTTTGGGGGATGGTTCGGCAAACATAATTTTGAATCCTTCGGTCAGGTTGGCGATGCTCACATTGATTTCGCAGTACGTCGGTGATTGGAACGCAGAGCGCCAAACAAGGCCGTCTCATAGGTGACCAGACTACAACCGGTAGACCCGGGTTGCTGTCTCGCTGAACAGCGCTGTTTTCTCGGCAGAGCTACAGGCCTGCGTCACATGCTTGAATGCGTTCCAGACGGCCACATAGCTGCAACTGACTTTGTCAACGGGAAAGTTGCTCTCGAACATGCAGCGCTCCACCCCGAAGGCCGCCACGCAGGCCTCGATGTACGGAGCCCACGCCGTGGCCACCACCACCGAGCCCACGGGTATTGCCGCTTCATGAAAACCAAATCCCATGCGGGGCATGGCCAGGCCACCGAGTTTGACCACGATGTTGTCGTGTGCAGCCAATGCGCGCATGCCTGCATGCCAGTCCCTGAAGACTTCGCTACGCCGCT
>JANOAP010000285.1:0-8356 GCA_031411175.1 Rhodoferax sp.
ATGGCCATGAACTGGCTGCTGTGCTTGCGAAGGTCAAGGTGGACAGCACGCTGTTCCTGGTGGCCAGCAAGACCTTCACCACCATAGAGACCATGACCAACGCGCAGTCCGCGAAGGCCTGGTTTGAAGCCCAAGGCGGCACCGACATTGCGCGCCACTTTGCTGCGCTAACCACCAACGTGCCGGCTGCAAATGCCTTTGGCATTAACACCACCTTCGGCTTTTGGGACTGGGTGGGTGGCCGCTATTCGCTTTGGTCGGCCATCGGCCTGCCGCTGGCTATTGCTATTGGCTCGGCTGGCTTCCGTGAATTCCTGGCTGGTGCGCATGCCATGGACGAGCATTTCCGCACGGCGCCTTTGGAGCAGAACTTGCCCATCCGCTTGGGTCTGCTGGATGTCTGGTACCGCAACTTCCACGGCTTCACTAGCCGCAGCATTGCGCCGTACCACAGCGCTTTGCGCCGCTTCCCGGCCTATCTGCAACAGTTGGAAATGGAAAGCAATGGCAAGAGCGTGGACGCCTCGGGTGCTGCGCTGCCATTCGGCACATCACCTGTGCTTTGGGGTGAGCCGGGTACCAATGGTCAGCACGCTTATTTCCAGATGCTGCACCAAGGCACGGACGTGGTGCCGGTTGAGTTTGTGGCGGTGAAAAAGCCTTTGCATAACCTGAAAGACCACCATGAACTGTTGCTGGCCAATGTGATTGCGCAGGCGCAGGCGCTGATGGTGGGCAAAGTAGACAGTGGAGGACATCGCAATTTCCCGGGCAGCCGCCCCAGCACGTTTTTGCTGCTGGATGAGCTGACACCCACCAGCCTGGGTGCCCTTATCGCCCTGCAGGAGCACCGCGTGTTTGTGAGCGGCAGCGTGTGGGGCATCAACAGTTTTGACCAATGGGGTGTGGAGCTGGGCAAGGTGCTGGCCAAAGACGTGGAGGCGCGGCTGGGCAGTGGCAACATCACCGGGCTGGATGGCTCAACGGCGGGCTTGCTCAAGGCGTTGCGGGCGACCTGAACGGTGTTGGGTTGTTGATGCTCACCCTGACGCAGGCACGCCACCTGCACCTGGCCGCGCAAGGCTTGCTGGAGGCTCCCATCAAGTCGGCTACCCCGCTGGCGCTGCGCCGCTCCATTGAGCGCATGCAGTTGCTGCAAATCGACACCATCCACGTGGTGGCGCGCAGCCCCTACCTGGTGCTGCATTCACGCCTGGGGCATTACCCTGTGCAGTGGCTGGATGAGGCACTGGCCAACGCCCATGTGTTTGAGGCGTGGGCGCACGAAGCCTGCTTTGTGCCCACGCAAGACCTGGCGTTGCACCGTGCCTACAACCGTGATGTGCGCGAACACTGGGGCCTCAAACGGGGCAAGGCCAGCCACGAGAAGCAGCGGGCGCAACTCGATAAACTGCTGAAGCACATTGAGCTGAACGGCCCCGTCAAATCCTCGGACTTTGAACGCACAGACAGCCGGACCAGTGCCTGGTGGGGTTGGAAGGACGAAAAGCGCTGGCTTGAAGCCCTGTTTGCCACCGGCGAGTTGATGGTGGCGCGGCGCGAGAATTTTCAACGGGTGTATGACTTGCCGCATCGCGTGCACCCCGCCGTGCTGGATTTGCCCTTGCCAGCAGACGGGCAGGCGCATGCTGAATTCATTGAGAAATCCATCATGGCCTTGGGCGTGACGCAGGCGCGTTGGATCAATGATTATTTCCGCATCAAGCCGCGTCTGAAGGATGCGGATCTGGATGAGCTGGTGGCGCAGGGCAGGGTGCTGCGGGTTGAGGTTGAAGGCTGGTCAACACCCGGCTACGTGCACGCCAGCCAGGCGGGGCCGCTGAAGAAAGTCGTCTCAGGCAAAGTGCAAGCCAGCCATACCGCCTTGCTGTCACCGTTCGACCCCGTGGTGTGGGATCGCGAGCGTGCCTCCACCCTGTTTGGTTTTGACTACCGCATCGAGTGCTACACGCCCGAGCCCAAACGCCAGTACGGCTACTTTGTCCTGCCCGTTCTGCATCGGGGCGAGCTGGTGGGTCGGCTGGATGCCAAGGCGCACCGGGCGCTGGGCGTCTTTGAGGTGAAGGCGCTGTTTCTGGAGCCTGGTGTCAAATTGACGGACGAGTCGGTGACCGAGGTGGCCAGGGCCATTGCGCAATGCGCCACTTGGCACGCCACGCCCCAGGTTGAGATTGCGCGCACCTCGCCTGTCGGCTTGCGTGCCCGGCTTCGCAAGTCACTGAAAGCCATCACCGCTTGAATCTCGTGTTTGGCTTCGGCATCGTTGTGCTCAATTGACAGCCATGCAGGTATTGATCGGAGCCAACGGGGCGATATGATGATGGCGGGCAATCAGAGCCCGCATTGAATACAAAGGGTCAATCCGATGAACTTCACCCAAGCTGTTACCACCTGCCTGCGTCAATACGCCAACTTCAACGGGCGTGCTGCGCGGCCCGAATTCTGGTGGTTTGCGCTGTTCCAGTTTGTGGCCTTCTTTGTGGCCAGCCTGATCAGCCCGTTTCTTTATGGGCTCGTGGCGCTGGGCCTGCTGCTGCCCGCTCTGGGTGTGGGCGCGCGCCGCCTGCACGATGTGGGCCGCAGCGCCTGGTGGATGCTGATCGCGCTGATTCCACTGGTTGGCGCTGTCCTGCTGATTTACTGGGCCGTGCAACCCGGTGAGCCTGGCAGCAATGCGTATGGTGCCCCGGTGTCAGACGCCCCCGCCCTGATTGAAGCGGGGCCAGGCCAGCAGTAGTTTCAGGCGGCTAGCGCCGCTCGGTTCAAATTTGCGGTCGCCATGCGCGCACAGATGTTGAACGCCTCCTGAAGCCCCTCCACATTCGCAATGCCCTTGCCTGCGATGTCGAAGGCGCTGCCACTGGCCGAGGTGGCCACCGGCACCGGCAGGCCGCCGTGCAAGGTGACGCCTTGCTCAAAGCCCATGAGCTTCATCGCAATCTGACCCTGGTCGTGGTACATCGACACCACCGCGTCAAAGTCGCCGCGCCGCGCACCGATGAACACCGTGTCGGGCGAATACGGGCCGCGCGCATCCAGCCCCTGGGCCTGCAACTGGCGCACTGCGGGCTCGATGATCTCGATCTCTTCCATGCCAATCGAACCACCGTCACCCGCGTGCGGGTTGAGCCCGGATACGGCAATGCGAGGTCTGGCCACACCGGCCTGCTTCAGAGCCTTGTCGATGATGTGAACCGCATCGCTGACGCCCTGCACGGTGATCAGCGCGGCCACGTCTTTCAGGGGCACATGCGAGGTCACGCGTGAGGTCCACAAGCCCTTGGTGATGTTGAATTCGCATACAAAGCCAGGTACAGCAAAGCGTTCCTGCATGTAGCGCAACTCATCTTCGTGGGTCAGGCCACCCAGTCGCAAAGAGTGCTTGTTCAGGGGCGCGAAAACGATGCCGTCGGCGTGGCCAGCCCGGACGACATCCGTCGCCATCTCCAGTGCCAGAAACGAGGCGCGGCCCGATGTCGCGTTGGACTCGCCCAGCACCGGCGTTGGTCCGCTCAGCGTGTCCTGGACCAGCAAGGTGGGCCGACCTGGCTCAAAACGGATGTCTGCAGGCCGGGGCACGATCAGCGGATTCAGCTGACAGCTCGCAATCTTTTCGCCGGATGCCAGCACCTTGGGGTCAACGATGATCAGCACGTCGCTGGCCTCGAAATTGGCGGCACGCTGCAAGAGCTTGACCGCCATTTCCGGGCCAATGCCCGAGGGGTCGCCGAGCAGCACACACAGACGCGGACGCTTCAATGTCATGGTTTATTCCGCCTTGATGTTGGCGTCGCGCACGATCTTGCCGTAGCGCTCAAATTCGGTGCGGTTCATCTCGGCAAACTGCTCGATGCCCAGCGGGTTGATTTCGCCACCCAGGCCCTTGATGCGGGTCTGCACATCGGGTAGCTGCAGGTTGCGATTGAGCTCGGCGTTCAGGCGCTCCACCACGGGCCGGGGCGTGCCAGCCGTGACAAACAGGCCATACCAGGTGGAAACTTCTGCGCCCTTGACGCCTTGCTCGGCCAGTGTGGGCACATCGGGCAGCTCGGGCGAGCGTTTGGCGGACGCTACCGCGAGGGGGCGGAACTTGCCTGCCTTGATCTGGCCCATGGCCGAGGAGGTGCTGTCAAACATCATGTCCACTTCGCCGCTGATGATGTCAATGTGGGCTTGCGAACTGCCCTTGTATGGCACGTGAATCGATTGTGTGCCGGTGACCAGGCCAAACGCTTCTCCGCCGACGTGCTGGGTGCTGCCAATGCCGCTAGAGGCATATTTGAAGCCGCCGGGTTTGGCCGCCATGGCCGCCAGCAGGTCCTTGACATTTTTGTGCGGGGAATTGCTGGAGACCACCAGCACGTTGGGCATGATGGCCACCAGACCGATGGCCTGAAGGTCTTTCAGCGGGTCGTATTTGAGTTTGAGAAGATGCGGTGCCACGGCCTGCCCGGTGTTGGTGGCCAGCAGCAGCGTGGTGCCGTCGGCAGGTGCCCGGGCCGTCAATTCGGCCGCTATGGTGTTGGAGGCGCCAGGGCGGTTTTCTACGACAACGGATTGCTTGAGGCTGGGCGTGAATTTGTCGCCCAGCATGCGGGCCAGAATGTCGGTGCCGCCGCCTGGCGACGCGCCCACCATGATGCGCACGGGTTTGTCGGGCCAGGTCTGCGCGCCAGCCGGCGTGGGCCTGCCCAGAGTCAGGGTGATGAGGGCCAGCGGCAAGGCCAGTCGAATGAGTGAGGTGTTCAGCATAAAAGTCTCCGTTTGGTGACAGGTTACGGTGCTTTTACATTCCAATCCAATCGAATTTATTCAATAATCCATATACAAAAATATATGACTTGAGCCCGACCTCGATAAAACCCACAGGATTGCATGCGCTTTGATTCCCCCGACATGTCCGTGCTGTCGCGCCTTCGCACAAGGCAGCTACTGCTCTTGAATGCGCTGGATGAGCAGCGCAACCTGGGGCGCGCGGCTCTGGCCATGAGCATGAGCCAGCCTGCCGCCACCAAGCTGCTGCAACAGCTGGAATCAGCGATGGGGGTGTCACTGTTCACCCGCCTGGCACGCGGCATGGAGCCCACGCCTTATGGTGAGGTGCTGGTGCGCTATGCCCGCCGGATGCTGACCGACTTTGGGGCCGTGCGTGAGGAAATGGTGGCCTTGAAGTCCGGGCTGCGCGGCTCGCTGCGCATTGGCTGTGTGCCCGGTGCCGTCACCGAGTTGCTGGCCCCCGCACTGGTTGCGTACAAGGCACTGCACACCAAAGTTGCCGTGTCCATCATGGTGGACACCAGCGACGTCATGCTGACGCAGTTGGCCCGGGGTGATGTTGATCTGGTGCTGGGCCGGTTGACCGACGGCGTGAACGCAGATGAATACACCTGTGAACCTTTGCTCGGTGAGCTGCAGGTGGTGGTCGCGCGGGCCGTGCACCCGTTGTTTGATCGCTCCAGCCTCAGTCTGAGCGACCTAGTGACGTGGCCGTGGGTGCTGCAGCCACCGGGTTCTCCCCAGCGCGGTCGCTTCGAGGCGGCGCTGAGAGAGGCGGGGCTCCATCAGCGGCTTAACATCACCGAGACCGCCTCCACCATAGCGACCACGGCACTGCTTGAAATCTCGGATATGGTGGCGGTCATGCCCAAATCTCTGGCTGGGCATTATTCGCGGCTGGGCGTGTTGAAGGTCTTGCCGCTGGCGCTGCCGATTCACGTGCCACCGATCTACCTGATCACCCGCACGGACCGGACGCCGTCACCGGCTTCAACCCAGTTTATCAAGGCAATATATGCCGCTAGCCCCCGTATTTAAAAGATAGTCTGCTATAAACAGGAGAGCATAATCATGACAAAACCCAAACTGTTCGGCATTTCCGGCTCACGCGCATTGCGTGCGGTCTGGGGCATTGAAGAGACCGGTATCGATTACGAGCACGTGCCCGTGAACTTCGGCGCTGACTCCAAGTCTGGCGACTACCTAGCCGTCAACCCCAATGGCCGCATCCCCGCACTGGTCGATGGTGACCTGACGCTGTTTGAATCCATGGCCATCAACCTCTATCTGGCCAAACGCTACGGCGGTGCGCTGTACCCGGCCCATGCTGCCGATGAAGCCCGCGCCTGGCAGTGGAGTGTGTGGGCCATCAGCGAGATTGAGCCGCTGCAAATGCAGATCGTCATCCAGATGCTGTTCACGCCGGAAGAAAAGAAGAACCCCAAGGTGATTCCTGGTGCGACCAAGGGCTTGCAGCGTCCGTTGAAGGTGCTGGACGCTGCCCTTGCCGGGCGCAACTGGCTGGTGGGCGATGCGTTCTCGGTGGCGGACCTCAACGTGGCATCCGTGATGCACCTGATGAAAGACATCCGCTTTGACTACAGTGCGCACGCCAACGTGCAGCGCTGGGCTGATGCGTGCTATGCGCGGCCTGCGCTGGGGCGGGCGTTGGCAAGGCCTTGAGTATCCAGTTGCCCCCGTTTATCAGGTTCTGCAGTTGGCTCAAATAGGGCGCAATAAAAATCTAGTTTGACTTGAGTACTTTACGGCGAACGCTGGCAAGGCCGAGAACCCCCAAGCCGACTAACGCCAGCGTGGCAGGCTCAGGTATCTGACTGACACCGTTGTCCGAGTAGGTGCGAAAGGCATAGTCGTAGTCGGAGAAAAGACCAAACCCGTTACCGTATGCATCCCCTGTGGGGTAGTTATCAAAAGAACTACCCCAAACGCCTACACCAAAGCCAGCCGCGTCAGAGACAAACTCAAGGAAGAGGCCGGTGCTGGGCAAGGTCGCGACGGGAGCCCAAAAAACGTCGACATAGTGCCCATCAACGCCAGAAGCTGTGGCCAGCGCTGTGCCCGAGGCAAGCAACTGAGCAGTAGTTTGATTGGGCAGCGTATTCCAAAGGTTGATGGTCAAGTTGAAAGTCGTTGACCCGGGGAGACCAGGAAAAATGCCGATGCCCCCGTTATTGATAAAAACACCGGCCCCCGCAATATTGGTACCGGATTGCCTGAATGATTGACCCAAACCAGCAATTGCGCGAAATGATAGCAGTAAGGTATCGGCATTATTTGGGTTTTGATCCAGTACCGGGATCGCAAAGCTTGGTGCTATCGAAAAGATGAACGCCAGGGAAGTGAAAAGTTTCGGACTCATTGTATTTTCTCAATTGATCGTTGGGTTCCGGCTCACCGTATTGAAGGGGCAGAAGCTTCGTAGCATCGTAGTCGAAGAAAACGCGATCTCGCGTACTGAACCGCTGAAGATAATTACGATTGTGTGCAGTAATTCATTTTTATGCGCTCCCAAAATTTGGGCTGTCAGGCACCCTGGCAACCTAAAAATTAGGAATCAATTTTCGCAATGGTTCCAAGTATTCAGGTCTATGGCCTTTGTACAGCTGCCGAACTGTAGCTATCAAAAGAATTTGCAAAACAAAACCCGCAGGGCTCGCGCCCTGCGGGTTTTGTTTTTGCTGTCGACAACCTAGATGGTTCCAGACGCAGCATGAGGGTGTAGGGCAAGGCGCAAACCCGCAGACAGTAGCACCGCTACGGCAAGGGGTTGCAACGCCGCCATGCGCCCTCAGGCAAGGAGCCCTCTTACATGCCCATGCCGCCCATGCCGCCCATTCCACCCATATCGCCACCACCCATGCCGCCCATGCCGCCGCCAGCGTCAGATTTAGGAGCCTCAGCCACCATGCACTCGGTGGTCAACATCAAAGACGCCACAGACGCTGCGTTTTGCAGTGCGGTGCGGGTCACTTTGGTGGGGTCCAGAATACCCATTTCGATCATGTCGCCGTAGGTTTCATTGGCTGCGTTGTAACCGTAGTTGCCCTTGCCAGCCATGACGGCTGCGACAACCACAGAAGCTTCGCCGCCGCCGTTGAACACGATCTCGCGCAGAGGCGCTTCAATCGCTTTCATCACCAGCTTGATACCGGCTTCCTGGTCAGCGTTGTCGCCCTTGACGACACCAGCGGTTTGCTTGGCGCGCAACAGTGCAACGCCGCCACCAGCCACGATGCCTTCTTCCACAGCTGCGCGGGTTGCGTGCAGTGCGTCTTCAACGCGGGCTTTCTTCTCTTTCATTTCCACTTCGGTGGCAGCACCCACCTTGATCACGGCAACACCGCCAGCCAGCTTGGCCACGCGTTCTTGCAATTTTTCACGGTCGTAGTCGGAAGTTGCTTCTTCGATTTGCACGCGCACTTGTTTGACGCGGGCTTCGATGTCAGCAGCAGCGCCAGCACCGTCGATGATGATGGTGTTTTCTTTGCCCACTTCGATGCGCTTGGCAGAGCCGAGGTCAGCCAGAGTCACTTTTTCG
>JANOAP010000286.1:0-2637 GCA_031411175.1 Rhodoferax sp.
CCTCGACACCTTTGAGGCTGGCCTCGGAGTCAATCAAGAACTGTGCAGACACCACCACGCGCTGCCCCAATTGCAAGCCGCGTTTGATCTCGGTTTGGCCGTTGCTCTCAATGCCGATTTCAACCTCTGCCGGGCGGAACCTGCCTTTGTCTTCCGCCAGCATGACGACCATACGCTTCCCGGTCTGTATGACGGCCTCTGTGGGAATCAGCAGGGATTTGGTCGCCCGCATGTCCATGAATTGCATGGTGACGAACATGCCGGGCACCAGCAGGTTGCCGGGGTTGGCCAGCTCCACGCGGGCTTTGAGTGTGCGCGTGGCTGCATTCACCTCGGGCACTATCGCCTGCACCGTGCCACGAAGGGCCGTGCCGGGTGCGGCGGCACTGTTGGCTTGCACCTTGGTGCCGGGGCGAATCAAGGCGGCCTGGCTTTCGGGCACTTCTGCGTTGGCCCACACGCTACCCAGACCATTGATGCGGAACAGCGTCGCACCCGGCATCACCGTCATGCCTTCGCGGGCCATCAGTTCCACCACCACACCGCCTATCGGGGCGGTGAGGGTGATGCGGCTCTGGGTCCTGCCAGAACTTTCCACCAACCGCACTTGCTCTTCGCTCATGCCCACCTGGCGCATGCGCTGCCGGGCACCATCGACCAACGGCGCGAGGTCTGTTCCCTGCATGCGCCGCACCGACAAAAACTCTTCTTGCGCGGCAATCCATTCGGGCACATAGAGTTCGGCCAGGGGCTGACCTTTGCTCACACGGTCCAGCGTGGCGCGCACTAAAAGGCGTTCGACGTAGCCCGTAGCACGGGCCTGTACAAAGGCCTGGTCGCGTTCGTTGAAGGCGATGTTACCCACGGCAGATACCTGGGGTGACAGTACACCCTCGGTGACTTCAGCGGTGCGCACGCCCAGGTTTTGCTGGACGCGTGGGCTCACCGTGACCTTGCTGCCGTCGCTGTCACCGTCCGCATACACGGGCACCAGCATCATGTCCATAAAGGGCGACTTGGCGGGTTTGTCGAACTTGTTGCCCGGCACCATGGGGTCGTGGTAATAAATGATTTTTTTGCCGGTGACCGGGTCTATGTCACCGGCCTTGATGCCTGCGGTGATATGGCGGCGGGTGGCTTCCTCGCCCTGGGCGATGCTTTGCGGCGCGGCTTCAGTGGGGGTCGCCGTGTTGGGGGCAAAAGGCGGCCCGGCCATACCCGCGCTCATGCCCATGCCCTGTTTCATGCCGGTTGCATACAGCGCGTAACCGCCTGCGCCCAGTGCAGCCAGTGCAGCAGCGGTGGCCAAAACGATGCTGGTCGTTGTGAATGTGCGTTTCATGTTATTTCTCCAGGGCCGAAGCCGAAGCCGGTGTTGTTGTGGCGGCGGCGGTGGCTTCATGGCCGCCCGCGATCAGGTGATTCAGCTGTGCCCACAGAGCTGCCGTCTCCATTTCAAGGCGCAACTGGTCCATGCGGGTGTCGATCTCCATGCGCCGAGCTTCGAGCACCGCAACCAGCGGGCCACTGTTGCCCCGATATGCCGCCAGCGCGGCCTGGGTGCGCTGCTGGTTCAGGGGCCGCAGCACGCGGTCATAGGCCAGCAGCCGCTCGCGGTTGCCCTGCCATTGCTGCAACCCGGCACGGGCTTGCGCCAGGCGCTCCCGTTTGGCTTCTTCGCGTTGGGCCTGCATTTGCTCGACCAGCGCCAGCTTGGCTCCCAGCTCGCGGTCTTGCCGTTGGCCCTGGTTGAGTTGCAATGGCAGCGAGAAGTTGATGGACAGCATGTTGGAATAGGCCGGACCACGCTGGTTGAACATCAGCTCCATCGTCCAGTCGCCCTTTTTTTCGCTTTGCGCCACATCGGCTTCGGCGCGTGCCACGGCTTCCTGGCTGGCCATGACCGCATCGTGCGGATTCGCTTGCAGTTGCGCCTGCAGCGTGTCAATGTTGAGCGGTAGGGTGCTCAGGTCGGGTGGTGCTGCCAGGGTCTGGTTGCCCTCGGGGCCAACCCAGCGCACCAGCCGGGTCTTGGCCGCCAGCACCTGGGTTTTTGCCTGCTGGAGGCGGTCATCCATCTGCGCCAGGGCAGTGCGCGCCGCAAACACATCGGCCTGTGTGCCGCGCCCGGCCCCACCCCCTCCCCCACCTCCTCCCCGATAGGCGGCTTCTGTGGCCTCTGCTTGCAGCGCGACCTCGGCGCGTTGCGCGCCCAGCAGGTCGCGCACTTGCTCCAGGTAATGGCGCTCCAGCCAGGCGATGGCGGTGTCGCGCTGCAGGTTGAGGTGCGACAGGGCACGGTTGGCATCGGCTACCTCGGCCTCACGCTCAAATCGGGCGGCGCGGGCCTGGCGCTTGTCGGCACGGGTCAGCTCACGCATCACACCCACCGATTGCATGGTCATGAAGTCACTCGTCAGATTAAACTGATCTGGCCCGGTGACAGGCAGGTTGTTGATGCCAAACTTCAACGTGAGGTCGGGTAACTGGCCGGCAGCCACGGCCATCTGCCGGGCAGACTGGGCCAGCGCGTCCTGGGCCTTTATCTGCCGTGAGTAGTGTTGGGCCAGCAGCAAGGCCCGATCAAGTCCGAGGGTGAGCGCAGGGACGAGATGGGGTGCTGGCGCAGGCGTGCCA
>JANOAP010000287.1:0-14166 GCA_031411175.1 Rhodoferax sp.
AACAAGGCACCAGCCGTCGGCTGCGAATGCCCCACCGCGTCTTGCTGCGGCACCTCACTCATCAAAAGCACCCCGATCAAAGGCCGCGAGTTCGCGCGACTGCACAAACCGCTTTCTCAATTGGGTTGCCAACTGCTGAACCGCGTCGCGATTACCCAATCTCCGCTCTACCTTGATCCCCAGCCAAAAGGATTCGGCATTGGCAAACTCACTGTTGTTCAGACGCCGGACATAAAATTGAGCGCGGGTAAACTCACCGCGCCGGAACATGACGTCGGCCAGGTTGTAAGCCGTGACGGGGTTGGCCGCGTCCAGCTCGTACGCGCGCAGCAAGCTCTGCTCCGCGTCGGCAGCTTGACCGGCTTTCATCTGGCAAAGGCCCTGAGCCATCCAGGATTTGGCCCGACCACCATACAGCGGATTCGCAATGGCCTGGGCGATGGCTTGTTGGGATTCGGCATAGCGTCCCTGCTGGCACAACATCCAGCCGTAGTTATGCAGAACGCCCGGATCGCGCGGGCTGATGGTCAAGGCCCGGCGAAAGCTGTCTTCAGCCAGGCGCGGGTCATTGAGACGCATGTAGATCAGGCCGCGAAGGTTGTAAGCTTCAGAAAAATTGGGGTCAGCCGTGATGGACTGCTTGAGCTCATCCAGCGCAATGGTGGTCTGACCTTGCTCGAAGTAGCCCACAGCCAGCTCCAGCCGGATGCGCGCCCGCTTGCGGCTGTCGGGCTCGTCAGACTGGGTGACGATATCACCTTTGGCCCCACCCGGACCGCTGTCGGTTGAGGAAGCGCAACCGCCCAGACTGGCCAGCCCCGCAGCGACTGATAACCCCAGGCACAGCCAGATGATCCACTGCCGCGGGGGTCTGCGTGCTTTGCCGTTTGTCGCTGCTTCCATAGTTTTCAATGCTCCTGGGGCTGTTCGCCCAACGCTGAAACGGGCTTGATCATGATGGTACGTTGACGGGCCATGCGATCGATGACCCGCGTGCGGTCCATCACGTCGCCAGCCAGTTGCCCACAGGCGGCATCGATGTCGTCACCGCGCGTTTTACGCACGGTCGTCACAATGCCCGCCGCACTGAGGATTTTTGCAAATTCAGTAACTCGCGGCGCGGTAGATCGCGTCAGGCCTGAGGCCGGAAACGGGTTGAAGGGAATCAGGTTGAACTTGCCCCACACGCCGCCGCTGGAATGCGTGCGGACCAGTTCAACCAGTTGCCGCGCATGCTCGGGCGTATCGTTAACGCCATCCAGCATGCAGTACTCAAAGGTGATGAAATCACGCGGCGCATGAGCGAGGTACCGGTTGCAGGTGTCCAGCAGCTCGGCAATGGGGTACTTGCGATTCAGGGGAACCAGGTCATCGCGCAGGGCGTCATTGGGCGCATGCAAAGACACCGCGAGTGCCACCGGGCAATCCAGCGCCAGCCGGTCCATCATCGGCACGACGCCAGACGTTGACACCGTGACCCGCCTGCGGGACAGGCCATAACCATGGTCGTCCAGCATCACCCGCAAGGCAGGGACAAGCGCCGAATAATTCTGCAGGGGCTCGCCCATGCCCATCATCACGACGTTGGAGATCACCCTATTCTGCCGACCCAGGTGTTTTTTTAAAAAATGCTCGGCAAACCACAGCTGGGCAACGATCTCGCCCGTGGTGAGATTGCGGCTGAAGCCCTGGTGCCCCGTAGAACAAAACCGGCAACCGACGGCACAACCCGCCTGCGAGGAAATGCACAGCGTTCCACGGTCATCTTCGGGAATAAATACGGTCTCAACGGCGTCGCCATTGCCCACATCAAACAGCCATTTGATGGTGCCGTCTTTCGAGAAATGCTGGGCATTCACTGGCAGGGGCACAACCCCTGCAATGCCTTTAAGCTTGTCCCGCAGGGATTTTGCGAGATCTGTCATTTCACTGTAATCAGATACGCCGTTCTGATGTATCCAGCGAAACAGTTGCTTCGCCCTGAAACGCTTTTCTCCCAGCTGCTCGCAAAAAACAGCCAGCCCGTCGAGGTCGAAATCGAGCAGGTTGACCGTCATTGCAGGCGCTGGGGGACTCGCTTTAACGCGAGTAAACGTTCATGCCCGGGAAGAAGAACCCGATTTCCACGGCGGCCGTTTCAGCCGCGTCCGAGCCATGAACTGCGTTGGCGTCAATACTGTCCGCAAAATCAGCACGAATGGTGCCGGCCGCTGCCTTCTTGGGATCGGTTGCACCCATGAGGTCACGATTCTTGAGGATGGCGCCTTCGCCTTCAAGCGCCTGGATCATCACCGGGCCGGAGATCATGAAGTCCACCAGGTCATTGAAGAAAGGACGTGCCTTGTGAACGGCATAAAAGGCTTCAGCTTCACCGCGCGACAGGTGCGCCATACGGGCGGCCACGACCTTGAGGCCCGCAGCCTCGAAACGGGCGTAAATCTGGCCGATGACATTTTTTGCCACGGCGTCAGGCTTGATGATGGAGAGAGTGCGTTCGATAGCCATTTGAATTTTTCCTGATACTTGAAGTGTTGTCATCTGCCCACCGGGCAAAGCCGCCTATTTTAACCTGCCAGCACGTCCAGCGTCGCCCTAGCCTCAAATTGAACTCCCCAGGCTCAGCGTCCGCGACCACCCCGGGTGCGGCCACCACCGCCCTGACCTCCGCCGCCCCCGCCGCCTTGGCCCCCACCGCCAAAGCTGCCGCCGGCGCCACTGCCGCCCCTGCGCCGCTGGCCTTGTCCCTGCCCTTGCCCTAGTCCCTGGCGCTGCCGTGTGAAACTGTCAGCGCCGATGTAGCCGAACGCAGTTTTCATCGGGTCAGGCTGCGCACCGCCCGTGCCATCACGATCCGCACGGTCGCCCTGCACGTTCTTGCGGTCAGCACGTCCGCGATTGCGGCCCTGACCCTGGCCCGGGAAAGCCCCATTGCCGCCCGCGCCCCCGCCATTCGCCGGCGGGCCGCTGCGTGGCTGTCCGTTGTTGGCACCACGCGGCCCGCCAGTGCGACCACCGCGCCCTCCACGCCCCCGATTTCGCCCCGCACCCGGACCGTTGCCGACGCCACCAGGCCCCCCTGAGGCATCCGGGACACCCTGCCCCCTTGGCAAGTTGGGCAGATTTGAGTCTCCATCACCGACCGAGGCGCCGTCCACGCGCGCGCTGCCCCGCTCACCCCTGTTTCGCGAGCCAGCCGCCTGCATGAGGGCGCGGATATCGACTTCGTCCAGCTCCATACAGGCACCACGCTTGAGGCCGCGCGGCAGCAGCATGGCACCGTAACGGATCCGGATCAGGCGGCTCACGGCATGGCCCACGGCCTCGAACATGCGGCGCACTTCCCGGTTTCTGCCTTCAGAGATCGTCACGCGGTACCAGCAGTTGGCCCCCTCGCCACCGCCCTCTTCTATCGAACCAAACTGCGCAACACCGTCATCGAGCTTCACGCCATCCAGCAATTTCTGCTTTTCTTCCTTGTTCAGGCTGCCCAGCACGCGCACGGCGTATTCACGCTCGAGGCCGAACCGCGGGTGCATCAGGTTGTTGGCCAACTCGCCTGAACTGGTGAACAGCAACAAGCCTTCGGTGTTCAGGTCCAGCCGCCCCACAGACTGCCACTTGCCCTGGTGCAGCTTAGGCAAACGCCGGAAGACCGTGGGCCGGTTCTGCGGGTCATCGTGAGTGACGACTTCCCCAGCCGGCTTGTGGTACGCAATGACGCGGGCGGGCGGTGGGTCAATGCGGTAGCGGATAGGCTTGCCATTGACCTTGACCTGGTCCCCAAACTGGATGCGCTGTCCGATGTGGGCAGGCTCGTTGTTGACCGTGATGCGCCCTTCCATGATGAGCTGCTCCATCTCCAGGCGTGACCCCATGCCGGCTTGGGCCAGCACTTTGTGCAGCTTGGGCGTTTCGACCATCGGTGCCAGCACGCGTTTGGGCGGTGCCAGGTCGGGAAGCTCCTCGTCAGCATCGAACTGACCCGAGATCACGTCCACAAAGCGGTTTTCAGCACGCGCACCGGCCGATCTGGCAGCAGCAGGCGTATCAGGCGCTGTATTCAGAGTCTCCACAGAAACCTGACTCGCTATATTTTCAATAGCTGACTCAGCAATACTCACGAGGGCTGGTGGCCTATTTGTTTCCGGAACCGCACCAGAATCGAGCTGCGTGGCGTCCGTCGTGCCAATGTTGTCAGTGGTCATGTTGTGGTGGGGCTGTGGGAAAAAGATCGGTACTTGCGGGGGTATTCGGCGTGCCGTCAGGCAATGCGCCCGGCGTGGCTTCAGGCGAGGCTTTTAGGGTTGAATCCAGCTCTGCGGACACTACCACTGCCATAGACACACCACCCACGTCCAGATCGACCGGCACCAGATCAATCTGCATCGCATTTGTCATTTCACCCAGCGACTGCAAAGCACCCGCCTGCTGCGCCGGATTGTCCAAGAGCGGAAGCTGGTCAAGTGATTCCAGGCCCAGGTCGTCCAGAAAATGCCGGGTGGTGGCAAACAGGGCCGGTCGGCCGACGGTTTCGCGGTGTCCTATGACCTCAACCCAGCCACGGTCTTCGAGTTGTTTGATGATGAGGGAGTTGACCGCGACCCCGCGAATGTCTTCCATGTCGCCACGGGTCACAGGCTGGCGATAGGCAATGATGGCCAGCGTTTCCAGCGCGGCCCGGGTGTAGCGCGGCGGCTTCTCAGGGTGGAGTCGGTCGAGGTAGTGCCGCATTTCGGGCCGACTCTGGAAGCGCCAGCCGGACGCCACACTCACCAGCTCCACACCGCGCTGGGTCCAGTCGAGCTGAATGTCCCGCAACAGGGCCTTGATGGAGTCAACACCCAACTCATCATCAAACAGGGTGCGCATCTCCCGCACCGGCAGCGGTTGCGGCGCACAAATCAGGGCAGTTTCTAGTATGCGTCTGGCATCCACCGTGTTCATGGTCAGGTGATTCCGGGAAAAGCAGCTTCGCGCTGCAAAATCAGGGTGATTCGAATGGGGGCGCGGCGGCTGAAACGGGTTCAAAGCGGCCACACCCGGGGCATATTGCCCTTGACTACACGCAAGCCTGCAAGCTAGCCCCAATACGGCTTCGCCGGGGCATGGGCTCAAGCGCCATCAAGCTTCATTGTAGCGCAGCGACAGCGCTGGCAATGCGCTGCGGAAGTCTTCTGGCAAGGGGGCCTGAAAGCCGATGTCTTCGCCCGTCACCGGGTGGGTGAAGGCCAGTCGGCGCGCGTGCAATGCCTGTCGCGTCATGCCAGCGGCGGGCTGCCCGCCGTAGAGCGCGTCTGCGACCAGCGGCAACCCAATCGACGCCATGTGCACGCGAATCTGGTGGGTGCGCCCGGTGTGCAGCGTGCACAACACCAGCGCCGCGGATGCCGATGTGTCCAGCACCCGCAACGAGGTGTGGGCAGTCTTGCCGGCGTTTCGTGCCAGATCCACGACCGCCATCCGCAAACGGTTGCGGGGGTCACGCCCTATCGGAACATCGACCTCGCGCGTTGCGGCACCTGACCAGGCCTTGGCCGTCACCGCGAGGTACTGGCGGCTGACGTGGCGTGCGGCAATCATTTGCACCAGCGCATCCATGGTGGCGCGTGTGCGGGCCACTACCATAAGGCCGCTGGTGTCCTTGTCCAGCCGGTGGACAATGCCAGCGCGCGGCAAGGCGGCCGCCAGCGGGTCAGAAGCCAGCAAGCCATTCAGTAAAGTGCCGCTCCAGTTACCTGGCGCCGGGTGCACCACCAGCCCGGCAGGCTTGTTGATCACCATCAGGTGGGCGTCGCTGAACACGACGTCCAGCGCCATGGCTTCCGGCTTGAAGGCCTGGCTTTGCGGCGTGGGCTTGAGTTCGATGGCTCCGCGATCACCTGCCTTCACCCGGGCCGATGGCTTGCCGGCCACCACACCATTGAGCCGGACCATGCCTGCGTCTATCAATTGCTGAAGGTAGCTGCGCGAAAATTCGGGGACCAGCTCCACCAGCGCCAGATCGAGGCGCTTGCCATGCAATGCGGGCGTGATGTCCAGCGACCGCGATTCTGCTTCGGTCTCGGCGTCGGTTCCCTCGTCGAACTCAGCCGCCGCAGGGGCGCTCGATATAATCTGCCCGGATTGTTTCAAGAAAGATGTCCGCAATGCTCAAAGCCAAATTATCGGTTGTTTGTGTCCTGGTCATGGCAGGTGCCTCCGTGCTGTTGGCGGGCTGCTCAACCACTGAAGTGGACAAGACGGCGGCGATGAGCCCCAACAAGATATACGCCGATGCCAAAGATGAAATGAGTGCCGGTGCCTACGACAAGGCCGTCAACCTGCTTGAAAAGCTGGAAGGGCGGGCCGCCGGGACGCCACTCGCCCAGCAGGCACAGCTTGACAAGGCCTATGCCCGCTACAAAGCGGCAGAGCCCGCCGAGGCGCTGGCCGCGCTGGACCGGTTCATGAAGCTGCATCCGGCCAGTCCCGCCCTGGATTACGCGCTGTACCTCAAGGGCATCATCAACTTCAATGACGATCTGGGGCTGTTCTCGTTCATAACGCGCCAGGACTTGTCCGAGCGCGACCAGAAGGCGGCCAAGGAATCCTTCGAGTCCTTCAAGGAACTGGTGGCGCGCTTCCCGGACTCGCGCTATACGCCGGACGCCAACGCGCGGATGCGCTACATCGTCAATTCGCTGGCCCAGTACGAAGTGCATGTGGCGAAGTATTATTTCTCGCGTGGTGCCTATGTGGCCGCCATCAACCGGGCCCAGACCGCATTGACCGACTACCGGGACGTACCCGCCCTGGAAGAAGCCATGTTCATCGTCTACAAGTCGTATGACGCACTGGGCATGACCCAACTTCGCGACGACGCCAAGCGGATTCTTGACAAGTCCTACCCCAAGGGCGAGTTCGCCACCAACGGGTTCAAGGCAAAAACAGATCCGTGGTGGAAAGTCTGGTGAGCTGACTCAGGGATTCCAGAAAATCCTCTTCTGTGGTGATTCGCCGCATTGGCGGCAGGGCAGCCATCAAGCGTCTTCCGTAGCCCATCGTGGCCAGCCGCGTATCGCAGACCACCAGAATGCCACGGTCAGATTCACGCCGGATCAGGCGGCCAGCCCCCTGCTTGAGCGCAACCGCCGCCTCGGGTAAAAAATAATCCTTAAACGGGCTGCGCCCCATCTGCTCCAGTCGGTTGGACCGCGCTTCGACCAGCGGGTCGTTGGGCGGCGGAAATGGCAGTTTGTCAATCACCACCAGTTGCAGTGCGTCACCGGGAATGTCAACACCCTCCCAAAAAGAGGCGGAAGCCACCAAAATACACCCCGGCTGGCTTGACCCACCGGCTTGTGCACCCCCACGGAAACGCTCCAGCAGCTCACGCTTGGGACGCTGGCCCTGCACCAGAATTTCAAGCTGGTTTGCGTCACCAAAATGCACTTGCAAGGCATCGCTGATGGCACGTAGCGCGCGCAAAGTCGTGGTCAGCACAAGGGAGCGTCCGCCAATCACCGTCGATGCCGTCGCCACAAAGCTGGCGACCGCGGCGCTGTGCGATGTTTCGCCCGGCTTGGGCAGGTTTTGGGGCACATAGACGGCGGCCTGGGCCGGGTAGTCAAACGGGCTGTCGACTCTCAGAATTTCGGCGTCGCCCAAGCCGCAAGGCTCGGTAAACCAGGTCAGTCGGGCGTCATTGCCCAGGGTGGCTGAGGTAAATATCCACGACTTGGCGGCACCCCCTTCTCGTCCTTCCCTTCCTTCTCCGCCTGTCACCTGTTCCCCGGTTTTCAGCATTTTTTCCTGGACCGCCGCTGCAATGTCCAGCGGCGACTCCACCAGACGCAACTGGGTGCCCACGTCAAGCCAGCGGACCGAGCCAGCGTCACAGGGCTGCATGAAGCCGGCGAGCCGGCCATCGATCAAGGCGACGCGTTCCAGAAGGCGATCAAAGTCCGGTGCGATCTCGCTCACCGTCTCCAGCGCTGCAGCAGTTTCAGCACAGGCTTTGTGCAGCGAATCCAGGCAGCGAGACCAGTCCAGTCCATCGATACCATCCGGCACGGATTCAGTCCATCGAAGCTTGGTTCCCACAGGCCAGGAGCCCGCCATCATGCGCAGATCGCGGCTTTGATGCGCCAGGTTGGAAGCGACCGCCTGCCAGTCTGCCAGCCCGCGTGCCAGGCTCAATCCGGTGGCCAGCACATCCTGCGCCAAATCAAGTAACTGGCCGGTGGTGAGGAATGTTCCCAGGAACTGGACGCCGATTTCATTGAGCTGGTGCGCCTCGTCAAAGATGACGATATTCACCGTGGGCAACAGCTCCGCAACACCCGATTCACGCACGGCCATATCGGCAAAGAAAAGGTGGTGGTTGATGACCACCACGTCGGCGGCCAGTGCTTCGCGCCGGGCCAGATTGACATGACACGACCGGAACCGCGGGCATTGGGAGCCCAGACAGTTTTCGCGCGTTGACGTCACCAGGGGAATCAGGGGTGAGCGCTCATCCAGGCCGGGCAATTCAGCAAGATCGCCCGCCAGCGTGACCAGCGCCCATTTTTCAACGCTGGCCAGCGTGCGCGCTGCGCCACGGTCGGTTGCAGCAACCGTCTGCCGAGCCGAATCAAGCCGGTGCAGACACAGATAGCTGGAGCGCCCTTTCAGCAAGGCAGAGCGCACCGGCAGGCCCAGCGCCTTCACCAGCAAGGGGAGATCGCGGCCAAACAACTGGTCCTGCAAGGTTTTCGTGGCTGTGGACAACAGAAGCCGCTTGCCACTGAGCAGGGCAGGAACCAGATAAGAGAAGGTCTTGCCAACGCCAGTGCCAGCCTCCACCACGAGCGCACCACCGGTCTCCACCGTGCGCGCGACGGCCAGCGCCATGTCGGTCTGCCCTGGCCTGGGGCGAAACTCCTTCACCAGAAGCGACAACTGTCCGTCTGGCGCAAACAACTGCCGAACCGACGCCTGCAAGTCCATCATTTAGCCATCATCCAGCCATTCGTCAGGCCGGCTCTTTGGGTGTCAGCTCCCGCTCCAGGCGTGCCATCTCGTCGCGCAAGGCGAGCCGGCGCTTTTTGAGGCGACGTACCATCAGTTCATCCAGGGGTGCCTCTTCACTGGTACGATCAATCATGGCGTCGAGGTCAGCATGCTCCATCCGCAGTTCTATCAGACGGCGGCTTTGGGAGTGCAGGTTGGAATCCAAGTGAAGTACTGGAAAAAATGCCCGCTTAAAACGGGCTGGTTGAAGAATTCAGTTGGTTCGATAATACGCTTCTATACGGCACTTATTAAGGGCATTGCTGCTTCGGCAAATCAAGATGTACAAAGGTTATCGACTCACTGCTTCAACAGGCATCCATAAAGGTGACCGGGAGTACCAGCAAGATCAGGTCGCCTTGTTGAACCACCCGCGGGTGAATGGCTGCATTCTGGCCGTGGTGGCAGACGGCATGGGTGGCCGAAGCGGCGGGCGCAAGGCCTCGGACCAGGTCATGATGACCACACGCCAACTGTTTGAGCGATATTCACCCGAGGTGGATGACGCTGCCGCGATGCTGATGCAGCTGGTGCGGGAAGCCCATATCGTGATCAAGCTCACGGCCATTTCCGCCGAAGAAGAGCCACACAGCACGGTCGCCGCCTTTTTGATCAACCCCGGCGGGGACTGCCACTGGGTGCACGCTGGGGACTCCCGTGTCTACCACTACCACGGCAGCAAATTCATCAAACGCACGATGGACCACTCCTACGTGCAAGCGCTGGTCGCGCGGGGTGAAATCACCGAAGAGCAGGCCAACGTTCATCCTCAGTCCAACATTTTGATGGGTTGCCTGGGTACCGACAGCGATCCACCGGTCGACATTCACTTCATCCCCAAGCTGCGCGCAGGCGACGTGCTGATGGCTTGTAGCGATGGCGTCTGGCATTATTTCAACAACACCGAAATTGGTTCTGTTCTCTCGACTCTGTCAGCGCGGGAAGCAACTGAATTCCTGATTGAAAAAGCCCGCTCCCGTGGGCATGGCGGCGGTGACAATTTGTCTTTGGTCGTCGTCAAGCTCGAACCCCTGGGCACCTGAGCCAACGCGCTTGTAGTTGGTCCAGTTGGCCGCGTCATGGCCCCGGCTGGGGCAGGGGCCTGGTTGTCGGCACCTTCGGCGATTCGGCCAGCCGTTTCTAGCGCTGCGCTTTCCTGGCTTGCGCGTCCTTCTGTTTGTTCTCGTAGGCCTTTTTCGCTGCACTGGCCTCCTGCGCCTTGAGAGCCCGGTCAGATTTTTTTTCTGCCGTTGCTTTGGCCTTGTCGCTACTTTCTTCAAGCCGTGCCGCCTTGTCGGCCTGGGCATCAGCCTTGTCAGCGGACTTTTCATCAAATATCCGCTGCCGCTCCTTCTGCTCTTCCAGCGCCTGGGCACGTCGCGCCGCTTCGTCCGCAAAAGCCTGGGGGGACGATTTTTCTTCAATGTGCGAGAGCTGCTCCGCCCCCCTGCGCCTCGCGTCGGCAGCGTTGAGCGACAACTCCTGGCGGCGCAAATCGGCAATCAGTTCGCGCCGTGCTGTGCGGGCCTGAATCAGGCAGCCGCTGACGGCGAATTTTTGATAGCACGCTGCCTCATCGCGGGCAAACTGCTCTTCCACTTTGCCGCGCTCTGCCTGGATCCGGCTGCGTTCTGCATCAGCGGCCGCGCCGGTGGCGGGGTCAACCGGTTGCGCAAGCACCGAAGCGCACAGCAGCAAAAGCAGTAGCAGAGCTGTTTTCATGTGAGACGGGTGTCTACCGTGCGGCGGTCCAGGTCCAGAAATTCCTTGGACTGCATTTCATTCAGGCGCGATGCCGTACGGGGAAATTCGTGAGCCAGGGGCCCTTCGGTGTAAAGGTCTTCAGGCGCGACCTCTGCCGACATGATGAGCTTGACGCGCCGGTCGTACAGCACGTCTACCAGCCAGGTGAAACGCCTGGCTTCCGAGGCCATGCGCACGGGCATCTGCGGCACGTCGCTTAACAGCACCGTGTGAAACTGCGTGGCAATTTCCAGATAGTCGTTTTGAGATCGGGGACCACCGCAAAGGGTTT
Organism: Rhodoferax sp.; assembly: GCA_031411175.1. GTDB lineage: Bacteria > Pseudomonadota > Gammaproteobacteria > Burkholderiales > Burkholderiaceae_C > JANYCG01. Next base: position 11,069 of record JANOAP010000287.1, read on the forward strand.
TGAAATCAAACCAGACGACGCCGCCAGCTTTGCGCCTTGCGTGAATCTCGCGCGCCTCAATGTGCAGCGTGGGGTCTTCATCGGCGGACTCGGCCAGCTTGTTGAAGGCTTCCCGCATCTCGGCATCGGCCTGCGCACCCAGGGGCACGTGGTATAGCCTGAGCCGGTCCAATGTGCGGCGGCGGTAGTCGGTGCCGTTGTCTACATTGACGACTTCAAGGTTCGCATTGAGCAGGGCAATGGCCGGCAAAATGCGGTCGCGGTGCATGCCACCAGGGTACAGGTCATCGGGCTTGAAGTTGGAGGTAGTAACGAAGCCCACCCCGTTTTCAAACAGGGCCGCCAGCAGCCGGTGCAAAATCATCGCGTCGGTGATGTCGGCCACATGAAATTCGTCGAAACAAATCAACCGGTACTTCTTGGCCATGCGCTTGGCCAGCACGTCCAGCGGGTTGACTGTGCCCTGCAGGTCGGCCAGCTCCCGGTGCACTTCGCGCATGAACTCATGGAAGTGCAGGCGGGTTTTGCGGTTCAACGGCACTGCGCCATAGAAACAATCCATCAAGAAGCTCTTGCCCCGCCCCACCCCGCCATAAAGGTAAACCCCGCGCGGAATGTCAGGCCGGTTGATGAGTTTTTTTAACGCATTGGAGCGCTGTGCCTTGAATGCGCTCCAGTCGGATGCGCAGCGCTCCAGCGCGTCTACGGCGCGAATCTGGGCCGGATCGGCCGTATACCCTCGGCTGGCAAGCTCTGCCTCATAGGCCTGCCTAACGCTCAAGGCAGATTTCCTGACTGGCTACGACTTGGCTTGCTACGAATTAAATAGCTATTCAAGCACAATTTACGGGGTCTATAGGCCATTTTCACCCTGAAAACATGTCAAAAGTTCAGCGTGCGCTTGTCAACCGCCAGCGCCGCTTCCTTCGTTGATTCACTCAAGGAAGGGTGAGCGTGGCAGATACGCGCAATGTCTTCGCTGCTGGCACGGAACTCCATCGCCATCACACATTCGGCAATCAGCTCGCTGGCCATGGGGCCGACGATGTGCACACCCAGAATTTCGTCTGTGGCCGCATCGGCCAGCATCTTGACCATGCCGGTGGTATCCCCCAAAGCGCGGGCACGCCCATTGGCCAGGAACGGGAAGGTGCCCGCCCGGTACTTCACACCATCTGCCTTAAGTTGTTGCTCGGTACGACCAACCCAGGCTATCTCGGGGCTGGTGTAGATCACCCAGGGCACGGTGTTGAAGTTGACGTGCCCATGCTGGCCTGCAATACGCTCGGCCACGGCCACACCTTCTTCTTCGGCCTTGTGGGCCAGCATGGGGCCACGCACCACGTCGCCCACCGCCCAGACATTGGGCAGGTTGGTTTTGCAGTCGTCGTCCACCACAATGGCACCCCGTTCGTCGAGCTTCAGGCCGACCGCGTCGGCACTCAGGCCCGTGGTGTTGGGCACCCGGCCAATGGAGATGATGAGTTTGTCCACATCCAGCGTTCGGGCTTCGCCCTTGGCGTTGGTATAGGCCACAGACACCGAAGACGACACACCTTTTTTGCCCGACTTGATTTCGCCAACTTTCACGCCCAGCTCAATCTTCAGACCCTGCTTGTCGAAGGCCTTTTTGGCTTCCTTGGCGATTTGTTCGTCCACCGCGCCCAGGAAGGTGGGCAGACCTTCCAGGATCGTGACTTCGGCACCCAGCCTGCGCCAGACCGAGCCCATCTCCAGCCCGATCACGCCCGAACCAATCAGGCCCAGCGTCTTGGGCACCGCACCCAGGGCCAGCGCGCCGTCATTGGAGAGGATGTTGACCTCGTCAAACGGTGTGCCCGGCAACGCACGGGCGTTGGAGCCGGTGGCCAGGATGATATGTTTGCCCACAATGGCTTCTTCGGCAGAGGCCGCCTGTCCTGAGCCTGTCGAAGGGGCCACCTTGATCTCGTAGCCAGCCTCCGTGCTGCTCACAAACGAGCCGCGGCCATGGAAAAACGTCACCTTGTTTTTCTTGAACAGGTACAGGATGCCGTCATTGTTCTGCTTGACCACCGCATCCTTGCGGGCGACCATTTTGGCCACGTCCAGGCTCAGGCCCGAAACCGAGATGCCATGGTCGGCAAAGTGGTGCGAAGCATGGTCGTAATGCTCGGACGATTGCAGCAAGGCCTTGGAGGGAATGCAGCCCACATTGGTACAGGTGCCGCCCGGTGCCGGGCCACCCTTGGCGTTTTTCCACTCGTCAACACAGGCCACCTGGAAGCCCAGTTGCGCGGCACGAATGGCCGCAATGTAGCCACCAGGACCGCCGCCGATGACGATCACGTCAAACTGTTTAATCATGATGCGCCTCAGATATCAAACAAAAGGCGAGAAGGATCTTCCAGCGCTTCTTTCATGGCCACCAGGCCCAGCACAGCTTCGCGGCCGTCGATGATGCGGTGGTCGTAGCTCATGGCAAAGTAATTCATGGGGCGCACCACGACCACACCGTTTTCCACCATGGCGCGGTCTTTGGTGGCGTGCACGCCCAGAATCGCGCTTTGCGGCGGGTTGATGATGGGAGTGGACATCATGGAGCCAAAGGTGCCACCATTGCTGATGGAGAAGGTGCCGCCGGTCATGTCTTCAATGCCCAGCTTGCCGTCTTTGGCTTTCTGGCCAAACTCGGCAATCTTCTTCTCGATGTCGGCAAAACTCATCTGGTCAGCGTTACGCAAAATCGGCACCACCAGGCCACGGGGCGAACCTACGGCAATGCCGATGTCGAAGAAGCCGTGGTAAACCACGTCGTTGCCGTCCACCGACGCATTGAGCACCGGGTATTTCTTGAGGGCGTGGACGGCGGCCTTGACGAAGAAACTCATGAAGCCCAGCTTCACGCCGTGCTCTTTCTCGAACTTCTCCTGGAAACGTTTGCGCATGTCCATCACGGGTGCCATGTTGACTTCGTTGAACGTGGTCAGGATGGCGTTGGTGGACTGCGATTGCAGCAGGCGCTCGGCAATGCGGGCACGCAGGCGGCTCATGGGCACGCGCTGCTCGGGGCGGTCACCGAGATTAATCTTTGGCGTCGCCACTTGAGGCAAAGAAAC
>JANOAP010000288.1:0-5731 GCA_031411175.1 Rhodoferax sp.
CGCCCCCCCCGCCCGCCCCCCCCGCCCCCCCCGCCCGCCCCCCCCCCCCGCCCCGCCCCCCTGATGCTCGGGGCCAAGTACAACCACCTGCGTTTTCGGGGGATGGACCGCCGCCAGGCGCTGGCCGCACCCGACGACGAGGCGCTGGGCGAGCATGCCCGGCATCCGGCAGAGGTGGTGGCCGCCTGGCGCAACTATGCCGTGATGACGGTGCGCCACGACCCACAGGGGCGCATCGTCAGCGTGCGGCCGCGTCCTCTGGCCGCTCTCAAAACAGCAGCATAAAGTTTATAGTCGGCGAGCGCTGTAGGGGGATTTTTCAGGCGCTGCGCGCGCGCCCACCTTTCTCAGCCCAGGTACGCGTCCAGCGAATCTGCATGACCCTCAGCAACAGCAGCATGGCACCCGCACACGCTGCAAACAAAACAAAACCCCACAAATAGGTGCCCGCATACTGTTTGCTCATGCCCATGGCATTGGGGATCAGGCCACCGCCCAACGCGCCAATTTCGCCAATCATCGAGCCCGCCACCGCTGTGGTCAGCGGCCAGCGCAAGGGCACGAGCTGAAACACGGCGCCGTTGCCGGCCCCCAGCGCCGCAAAGCAGATCAGGAACAGCAGCACGGTGACGGGCAAAGAATTTTCAGCTAGGCCGCAAAGCACCAGCGTGACTGTGATGACCACCAGCACGCCGGTCAGCGTGTTCACGCCGCCCCAATGGTCTGAAATCCAGCCGCCAAAAACGCGCAGCGCCGCACCCATGAAAGCGGCCAGCATTGTGAGCTGGCCGGCCTGCACCTTGCTCACACCAAACTGGTCGTAAAAATAACTGGGTAGAAAAGTGGTGAGGCCAATGAAGCCACCAAAAGTCACGGCATAAATGAGGCTGAAAGCCCAGCCGTCTTTCTCGAACAGGCAGGCAATGTGTTCCTTGAAGCTTGAATGCTTGTCCAGATCAGGGGGCTCCTGGGCAAACACAATCATCACCACCATGGGAATCAAAATGCCAATGGCCGCAAAGCCATACACCGTTTGCCAGCCAAACGCCTGCGCCAATGGAGGGGCCAGCAAGGCAGATACTGCCGTGCCCACATTGCCTGCGCCCACCAGCCCCATGGCCAGGCCTTTGTAGCGCGGCGGGAAAGAGCCCGAGCCCAGCGACAGCGCTACGCCAAAGCTGGCACCGGCAATGCCCAGCAGCACGCCCATGGCCAGCAGCTCGTTGAACGACTTCACGTAGAAGTAGCCAAACAGCATGGCGATGCAGATGCCGGTCATTTCGATCAGCGTGGCATTTTTACGGCCTACGTATTGCGCCAGAATGCCCAGGGGGAATCGCATCAGCGCACCCGCAAAAATCGGGATCGACAGCATCACACCTTTTTGCGCGGGTGACAGGTTGTAGGCTTCGGTGATGAAGGGGGCCATGGTGCCGTTCAACACCCAGATGGCGCACGAAAAAGCGAAGTAAAAGAATGCTGCGCCCAATGTGGGGGCATGACCCGCCTTTAGAAATGTCCGAAAGTAACTTGGCTGTGCGGCCATGGTGCAAATCCTTGTTGGTAAATTCACGGGATCAGTGCGAGAAACGTGCCAGTTTGGGGCGCGATCAGGCCCTGTTTTGGCCCGGCTACGCCCTGTTCCGGGGTTAGATTGGCCTGAAATTCGCAAAAGAGGTGCAAAGCAGAAGGCTGATTGCACCGAAATGGAATTTGCGGGACGTTGTGCCTTACCTCAGTGGCCTGTGTGTGGGCCCTGAGGCGAACTGGATGCCCCGGGCCCCCAGCGACGCGCGCAGCTGCCCACCAGCGGTGTCGTCAAGCTGCCGGGCCATCAACCAGCCATGCCGTTGCCCACCATCACCAGTTTCATTTTTCCCTTTGCTGTCTTTCGCAATGGGTGCAGGTTACAGATACAGCGCCACGACCGCCGTCACCTGGCCTTCAAACAATACGGGCAAAGCGACCAAGGGGCCGTCTGTGGTTAGCACCGGGTTGGCCAACGCGGCTGATGGATCGCGCTTGCGCACCACGGGCAGGGCGGTGGCCAGGGCCACCTTGACAGGCACTTCAGCCGACAGCGGGATAACTGCTTTTGCTGCGGTCACCAGCGCGCCTTCTACTTCGCAAAAACCCGCCGACAACTGCGGTGCGTGGGATGCACCACCGGGCTGCCAGATCTCCACACGCCGGGCAATCGGGGTGGCCAGTGCCGACAGAAAAGTCAGCACATAAACGCTGCCATCGGCCATCACATACGGAATGGCCAGGCCCCGGTTGATGCCGACTTTTTGGGCGCTGTCGGCTCGCAAAAAGCCGGAGCTGCGGCCCAGGTCGGGCAGGAACACCGGTTTTTGCGCCGCCCAGGCCTGGCCGGGCAGCCCCGTGCCCTTGCGGAACACCGTGCTGCGCGAGATGAACTCAAACGCATCACCGGTGTTGCCGTAGTGGCCGTCCACCAGGGTCATGTCGGGCGACACGGCCGGGTTGGCGTGCCATAGCTCGATCGCGCCCGCCAGTGAGGTGTCTTCACCGCAGAACAAAACCAGCACCGAGCTGAGTTTGTCACCCGTGTACATGGGAATGGCAATGCCACAGTTGATGCCCACAGCGTGGGCCTCTGAGGTACGGCGAAAGTACGAACCTTCAAAACTCTTGAGCACAATCGGGTGCCCGGCCTCCCAGGCATGGCCGGGCAGGCCCTCGCCCCGCCCAAAGCACAGTTCACGGCTCAGGGCTTCAAAGTGACGGCTGGTGCCGTACAGGCCGGCCCCAAATTCCAGAAGGCTGCCATCTTCGCCGGGCACCCAGTACTCCACGGCCCTGATGAAAGTATTCACAAGCGATCCTTTTTGCTAATGCCGGGTCAGGCGGCTTTTTCCACGTGCGACTGGCGGGTGTAGAGGAAATCAATGACTGCCTTGCGGTACATCACGTAATGGCGGTCTTCGGCCAGTTCCACGCGATTGCGCGGGCGCGGCAGGTTGACCTTGAGCACTTCACCAATCGTGGCGGACGGCCCGTTGGTCATCATCACAATCTTGTCGGACAGCAACACGGCTTCATCGACATCGTGGGTCACCATCACCACGGTGCTCTGGGTGGCGGCCACAATCGCCAGCAACTCGTCTTGCAGCTTGGCGCGGGTCAACGCGTCCAGTGCACCAAAGGGCTCGTCCAGCAGCAGCACCTTGGGTTCCATGCACAAAGCCCGTGCAATGCCCACGCGCTGCTTCATGCCGCCGGAGATTTCGCCGGGGCGTTTTTGCGCGGCGGGAGTCAGGCCCACCAGTGCCAAAGCGGCATCGGTGCGGGCCTTGAGTTGCGCCTTGTTTTCGGCTGGCGCACCGGTGGTCTTGTCCCCCGCACCAAACACACGCTCCACTGCCAGGTAGACGTTCTCGAAACACGTCAACCAGGGCAACAGCGAGTGGTTTTGAAACACCACGGCCCGGTCTGGCCCTGGCCCGGAGATTTCGCGGTTGGCACAGATGAGTGCGCCCTGGGTGGGTGTGGTCAAGCCGGCAATCAGGTTGAGCAAGGTGGACTTGCCGCAGCCCGAGTGGCCAATCAGGGCCACAAACTCGCCTTTTGCAACCGTGAGGTTGACATCCTGTAGTGCGCAGAACGGGCCCTTTTTGGTTTTGAAGGTTTGCTCCACGCCCTGGATTTCAATGTACTTGGTGGTCAGGTTGTCGCTCATGATTTCACCTCCTCAAACGTAAACGCTGTTGCAATCTTGATCAGTGCGTATTCCAGAATCAGGCCGACGATGCCAATCACAAAGATGGCGATGATGATGTTCTTGACGTTCAGGTTGTTCCACTCGTCCCACACCCAGAAGCCAATGCCCACACCGCCGGTCAGCATCTCGGCCGCCACAATCACCAGCCAGGCGGTGCCCACGGCCAGGCGCACACCGGTCAGCATGTAGGGCAGGACGGCGGGGAACAGAATTTTGGTGACGATCTTCCACTCGCTTAAGGCAAGCACCCGTGCCACGTTCATGTAGTCTTGCGGCACGCGCTGCACACCCACGGCGGTATTGATGATCATGGGCCAGATGGAGCAGATGAAAATGGTCCAGATGGCAGCCGGGTTGGCCCCCTTGAACACCAGCAGGCCAATGGGCAACCAGGCCAGGGGCGAAACCGGGCGCAGCAGGCTGATGAGCGGGTTGAACATGCGGCTCATGAACTCAAACCGGCCTATCACGAAGCCGGCCGGAATGCCCACCACCGCCGCCATGCCAAAGCCCACGGCCACGCGCTCCAGGGACATCAGAATATTCCAGCCCACCCCCTGGTCGTTGGGGCCTTTGCGGTAAAACGGGTCGCTGAACACCGTGACCGCCTGCTTGAAGGTTTCCAGCGGTGACGGAATGCTGCTGGCCGTGCCAATGGACACCAGTGCCCAGATGCCTACCAGCAGCATCAGGCCAAAAACGGGCGGCAGTACCGAGAGCATCAAGCCCCGCCAGTCGTAGGGCTGGCGTGCCGGTTGTACCGCAGGTACAGCATCAATTGATGCTGTAGACCCCGTGGGTTGGGCTTGAACAGCTTCTGATTTCATAGCATTGACGGGAGCCTTGGGGGTGGTTGCGTCCCAGGGGCCGTGAAAGACTGCACTGACCATGGCGTTCTCCGGTTAAGTTGAAAAGGTAGACGGGTTACGGACCCGCGTCATGCCGAAATCTTGAAGCTGTCGGCGTATTTCTTGGGGTCCTTGCCGTCCCAGACCACGCCGTCCATGAGCTTGGCGCTGCGCATCAGGTCTTTAGGTACGGGCGTTTTGCTGGCCGTGGCGGCCTGCTTGTAGATGTCGATCTGGTTGATCTGTTTGGCAATCGCCAGGTAATCAGGATGCTCCTTCATCAGGCCCCAGCGCTTGTGCTGGGTGAGGAACCACATGCCGTCGGACAGATAGGGGAAGTTCACCGAACCGTCATTGAAAAACTTCATGTAGTTGGGGTCGTCCCAGGTCTTGCCCATGCCGTTCTGGTAGCGGCCCAGAATGCGCTGGTTGATAGCGTCCACGCTGGTGTTTACGTAGCTCTTGTCGGCAATGGTTTCGGCCATCTTGTTCTTGTTGGCCAGGCCGGCGTCAATCCACTTGCCGGCTTCCAGAATGGCAGCCGTCACAGCACGCGCGGTGTTGGGGTATTTCTTGACGAATTCGCCCGTGGTGCCCAGCACCTTTTCGGGGTGGTCCTTCCAGATGTCCTGGGTGGTCATGGCGGTCACGCCAATGCCGTCAATGATGGCGCGGTGGTTCCAGGGCTCACCCACGCAGTAGCCGTCCATGTTGCCCACGCGCATGTTGGCCACCATCTGCGGCGGCGGCACGGTGATCACCTTGACGTCCTTCATCGGGTTCACGCCGTAGGAGGCCAGCCAGTAATACAGCCACATCGCGTGGGTGCCGGTGGGGAAGGTCTGGGCGAAGGTGTAATCGCGCTTGTCGGTCTGGATCAGTTTGGCCAGCGAGGGGCCGTCGACGCCACCCTTGTCGGCGATCTTCTTGGACAGCGTGATGGCCTGGCCGTTGTGGTTCAGGTTCATCAGGACCGCCATGTCCTTCTTCGGGCCGCCGATGCCCATCTGCACGCCGTAGATCAACCCATATAGCACGTGCGAGGCGTCGAGCTCGCCGTTCACCAGCTTGTCGCGCACCGCGGCCCAGCTGGCTTCCTTGGAGGGCGTGATGGTGATGCCGTGCTTCTTGTCGAAGC
>JANOAP010000289.1:0-4645 GCA_031411175.1 Rhodoferax sp.
ACCCCTACAACAGCGGCCTGATCATTGACGACACTGGTGCCATCAAGCTGTACTACCGCAAGCTGCACCCCTGGGTGCCGGTGGAGCCCTGGGAGCCCGGCAACCTGGGTGTGCCGGTGTGCGACGGGCCCAATGGCAGCCGCCTGGCCCTCATCATCTGCCACGATGGCATGTTCCCGGAGATGGCGCGCGAAGCCGCTTACAAAGGGGCGGAAATCATCATCCGCACGGCTGGCTACACGGCGCCGATTCGCCATGCCTGGCAGATCACCAACCAGGCCAATGCCTTCTGCAATCTGGCCTACACCGCCAATGTCTGCATGTGCGGCAGCGACGGCACGTTTGATTCCATGGGCGAGGGCATGTTCTGCCACTTCGATGGCACGGTGATGGTGCAGGGCGGCAGCCGTCCGGACGAGATCATCACCGCCGAGTTGCGGCCTGACCTGGTGCGTGAAGCGCGCGCTGGCTGGGGTGTGGAAAACAACCTCTACCAGCTATACCACCGGGGTTATGTGGCCGTGAAGGGCGGAGCACAGGATTGCCCCTACACCTACATGCACGACATGGCATCGGGCCAGTACAAATTGCCCTGGGGTGTGAAGGTGACCGATGGCAGCAGCTGTGGCATCGCACCGCCGACCCGCGACTACAAAGGCCCCGAGACACATCCTTTGGTGCCGGACTCACAACCCGTCACACTGAAAAAAGCAGCCTGAACGTGACCACCTTCGTGCAAGCCAACCCCTATGCCTGGCCCTGGAACGGCGACCTGCGCCCGGACAACACGGCGCTGATCATCATCGACATGCAGATTGATTTCTGCGGTGTGGGCGGCTACGTGGACAAGATGGGTTACGACATCTCGCTCACCCGGGCACCGATTAAACCGCTCAAGAAATTGATGGCCGCCATGCGCGCCGCAGGCTACACACTCATCCACACCCGCGAAGGGCACCGGCCCGACCTGGCCGACCTGCCCGCCAACAAACGCTGGCGCTCCCGCCAGATTGGCACCGGTGGTGTGGGCATTGGTGACGACGGCCCCTGTGGCCGCATCCTGGTGCGCGGCGAGCCGGGTTGGGAGCTTATCCCCGAGTTGGCCCCTTTGCCTGGTGAGGTGGTGATAGACAAACCCGGTAAGGGCTCGTTCTACGCTACCGATCTGGAACTGGTGCTGCACACACGCGGCATCCGCAACCTGATCTTGACCGGCATCACCACCGACGTGTGTGTGCACACCACGATGCGTGATGCCAACGACCGGGGCTTTGAATGCCTGCTGCTGTCCGACTGCACGGCGGCTACCGACCAAGGTAACCACGATGCCGCGCTGAAGATGATCACCATGCAGGGTGGGGTGTTTGGGGCGCATGCCACGTCCAGCACCTTGCTCGAAGCCCTTCGACAAGCTCAGGGCGAACGGACGAAAGAAGCTTGAGGCCATGGTCAACGCTAACCTTATTCCCCCACAAAAACCCGCCACCGGTGCCTTGCTGCTGGAGACCTATGGCCTGACCAAACGCTTCGGCAGCTTCACCGCCATGGACCAGGTGACCATGCGGGTCGAGCCCGGCACCGTGCACGCCCTGCTCGGCGAAAACGGCGCAGGCAAAAGCACGCTGGTGAAGTGTGTGGCGGGTTTCCAGCGGGCCGAAGAGGGCAGCATTTCCATCGACGGGCATGAGCAGGACATTGCCAACCCGGTGATCGCCCGTGCCTTAGGGATCGGCATGGTCTACCAGCATTTCACGCTGGCCCCCGGCATGACCGTGGCCGAGAACCTGCTGCTGGCGGCAGACCGGGTGCCTATGCTGATCGACTGGAAAAAGAAACGCGCCGAGCTACAGGCTTTTCTGGCCACTACCCCGTTCAGCCTGGACCTGGATGCCTGCCCGGCCGAGCTGGCCGCTGGCGAAAAACAGAAGCTGGAATTGCTCAAGCAGCTCTACCTGAAGCCCCGCCTGCTGATACTGGACGAACCCACCTCGGTGCTCACGCCGCAAGAGGCCGACGAGGTGCTGGGCCATGTGCGCGCCTTTGCACGCAGCGGCCAGTGCACGGTGATCATCATCACCCACAAGTTCCGTGAGGTGATGGCCTACGCCGATGCCGTCACCGTGCTGCGCAAAGGCAAAGCCGTGCACCACTGCCGCGTGGGCGATACCACACCCACCCTGCTGGCGCAGGCCATGATGGGCGAAAGTTCAGAGGACAACAAGGCTGTAGCGCCTGCCAATCAAGCGTGGACAGCTCCTGAAAACGTAGCAAGCAAAGTATCGAATACAGTGACTCCAGATGCCATTGCACTGCAGGTAGACAGCCTGACCGCACTGGGTGACCGGGGCACCCTGGCTTTGCACGGCGTAACCCTGGCCGTGAAGTCCGGCGAAATTCTCGGTGTGGCCGGGGTCTCGGGCAATGGCCAGCGCGAACTGGTCGAGGCGCTGGTGGGGCAACGCCCGCGCCTGTCGGGCCAGGTCCGTGTGATGGGTGAGCCCTATGCCGCCACGCGTGAGGAAAACCGCCGCCTCAAGGTGCGCAGCCTGCCCGAAGAGCCGCTGCGCAGTGCCTGTGTGGGCGACCTGTCGGTTGCCGAGAACATGGCCCTGCGCGATTTCGATCAGCCACCGCTCATGCAGGGCGGCGTGTTGAAGTTCCCGGCCTGGCGCAGCCGGGCACGTGCCTGGATTGCCGAGTACGGTGTCAAGACCCAGGGCGAAGGTGCACCCATCCGCAGCCTGTCGGGCGGCAATGTGCAGCGTGCCGTGCTGGCGCGTGAGCTGGCCGGTGACATCAACGTGCTGATTGCCGCCAACCCGGTGTTCGGGCTGGACTTTGCGGCGGTGAGCGAAATCCACACCCGGCTGCGCCAGGTGCGCATGCGGGGGGCCGGTGTGTTGCTGATCAGCGAAGACCTGGACGAGCTGCTGGAGCTGGCCGACCGCATCGTGGTCATGAGCGAGGGGCGAGTGGTGTTTGAAGTTGCCGCCGCAGAGGCCGACCGCCAGGTGCTGGGCTCGCACATGGGCGGCGGACACTAGCCACAGGAGCCCCCATGACAAGCCTCAACGCCACACCTTTTCCATTTGTATTTGACGTGGCCAGCACCGCGCTGGTCATCATCGACATGCAGCGCGACTTCATCGAGCCCGGTGGTTTTGGTGAGACCCTGGGCAACGACGTGTCCCTGCTCGAAGCCATCGTGCCGGCCTGCAAGGCGGTGTTGACGGCCTGGCGCGCAGCGGGTGGCCTGGTGGTGCATACACGCGAGGCGCACCGTGCCGACCTGGCCGACTGCCCACCGGCCAAACTCAACCGCGGCAACCCGCGCCTGCGTATTGGCGACGTGGGCCCCATGGGGCGCATCCTGGTGGCCGGGGAGCCTGGTAACCAGATCATTCCCGCATTGGCGCCCGAGCCGGGTGAGATCGTCATCGACAAACCCGGCAAGGGCATGTTTTACGCCACGCCGCTGCACAACCTGCTGCAGCAGGCGGGCATCACCCACCTGCTTTTTATGGGGGTGACCACCGAGGTGTGTGTGCAGACCTCCATGCGCGAAGCCAATGACCGGGGGTATGACGGCCTGCTGCTGACCGACTGCACCGAGAGTTATTTTCCGCAGTTCAAGGCGCAGGCCATCGAGATGATTCACGCGCAGGGCGCCATTGTGGGCTGGACGGCACCGGGCACATTGCTGCTGGATGCACTGGCGTTGGCCGGGTCGGCACCCGGTGGATAGAGAGGGCTGGTAGAGTTCCTGCCAATGCAAACGACCATCGCCTCACCCCCCACCCATCGCTCCCGCGCCGACGAGGTCTACGCCCAGCTGAAACGCGACGTGGCCGAATTCAAGCTGGTCCCTGGCGACCGCTTTACCGAAAACGAAATCAGCGAGCGCCTGGAAGTGTCACGCACGCCGGTGCGCCAGGCCCTGTTCCGTTTGCAGCAAGAGGGGTACGTGGAGGTGATGTTTCGCAGCGGCTGGCGCGTGCTGCCGTTTGACTTTGACAAGTTTGAGCAGCTGTACGACCTGCGCATGGTGCTGGAAACCACGGCCGCCCACCGCCTGTGTGAAGATGGCTTGCCGCACCGGCGCGTAGACCAGGTGCTGCTGGACGAGCTGATCGCCATCTGGCTGGTGCCCTTGGCACAGCGCAGTGCCGACATGCTGCAGGTCAGCCAGTGGGACGAGGCCTTCCATTGCGCCCTGGTGGCCGCCGCCGGCAACACCGAGATGGCACGTGTGCACCGCGACGTGACCGACCGCATCCGTATCATCCGCCGGCTTGACTTTACCAAGCAGGCACGTATTGATGCCACCTACGACGAACACGCCAAGATCCTCAAGGCCATTCAGCGCAAACGCGGCGACCAGGCTGCCATGCTGCTGCGCGCCCACATCGAAACCAGCCAGGCCGAAGTGCGCAAGATCACGCTGCACCAGGTGCACATTGCGCGCCAAGGCAGCGGGCGCTGAGGGTGTCGCTGACATCCCGCAGGCGACTGATCAAATCGTGGCGGACAAACGCAGAGGCTGCCCTTGAAGCAAGACACCGTGCGCGATGACCAACTTTCTCAGGGTGTCTGAGAGGTCTTCTGCATCCGTTAGATCAACACGCCATGGCAAGGCGCTTTCTTC
>JANOAP010000290.1:0-2696 GCA_031411175.1 Rhodoferax sp.
TTTGCGCGCTGATAGGCATGGTGCTCGCTGTGCCTGGCCTGCCATCGCTGGCAGATATCAAACTGGCGGTCATTGCCTGCGCCGGCATCTGGCTGGTGGCGGCTGCCGCTGCGGCGTTCAACTGCATTGTTGAAAAAGGCATCGATGCCAAGATGAAGCGCACGGCCTGGCGCCCCACCGCCAGCGGCGAGTTGCGTGACGGGCAGACGCTGCTCTTCTCGGCCGTGCTGTGCCTGGCCGGCTCGGTGCTGCTGTATGTCTGGGTCAACCCGCTGACCATGTGGCTGACCTTTGCCACCTTTGTTGGCTACGCGGTGATCTACACCGTGATCCTCAAGCCGCGCACACCGCAAAACATTGTGATCGGCGGTGCGTCGGGTGCCATGCCACCCGTACTGGGCTGGGCCGCGATGACGGGTGATGTTGGGCCAGAGGCCTTGATCCTGTTTCTCATCATCTTTTTATGGACGCCTCCCCACTTCTGGGCGTTGGCCCTGTACCGCGTGGAAGACTACCGCAAATCCGGCTTGCCGATGTTGCCCGTGACCCATGGCAGCGAATACACCCGCCTGCAAATCCTGCTCTATACCTTTGTGCTGTTTGCGGCCTGCCTGCTGCCGTTTGTCTACGGCATGAGTTCCTGGATTTACCTGGTGGCCGCCATCGTGTTGAGCATCGGCTTTTGCCTGTATGGATTCTGGTTGTGGCGCGATTACTCGGATGCGCTGGCGCGCAAGACCTTCCGCTTTTCGCTGATACATCTCAGCGTGCTGTTTGCCGCCCTGCTGGTAGACCACTACGTCCTTTGAACCGCCTCACTGAAACTGAACCCATGAACATCAACACCGGTATCAAGAAGCGCAACGCTCTTAAATTAATAGCTGGTGGAGCCCTTTTTATATGGGCTGCGGGTCTAATCTCTGCCTGTTCCGAGCAAAAGCCGGCGTTTGCGTCAATTGACATCACGGGTGCAGACTATGCAAAAGACTTCAGCTTGACCGACCACAACGGCCAGCCCAAAGGCATCAAGGATTTTGCAGGCAAGGTGGTGGTGGTGTTCTTCGGCTACACCCAATGCCCCGATGTGTGCCCCACATCCATGGCCGAGCTGGCTGAAATCAAGAAACTGCTGGGGGCCGATGGCAGCAAGCTGCAAGGCCTGTTCATCACCGTGGACCCCGAGCGCGACACGGCTGACGTGCTCAAGGCCTACATGGGCAATTTTGACCCCACCTTTCTGGCGCTGATCCCCACGCCCGAGAAGCTTGCCTTGCTGGCCAAAGACTTCAAGGTGTACTACAAAAAGGTCGAAGGCAAGACGCCCACCAGCTACACCATGGACCATTCAGCAGGCAGCTATGTCTATGACACCAAAGGCCAGATCCGCCTCTACACGCGCTATGGCAGTGGTGCCAAGCCACTGGCGCAGGACATCCAGCAGTTGCTGAAACAGGCTGCGTGATTCGGTCGCTACCCCATCTGTACCTCGGCCCGTCGGGTTACTCCGCCTTGATCCCGCGCATGGCGATCACCCCACCCAGCAGATTCGTGTCACTCTTGATGCGGTTGGCCAGGCCTTCGGATGAGGTGCCTGCCACCTGCCAGCCCTGCTGAAACAGCTTTTGGCGCATTTCCGGCGTTCGCGCAATCTCGCTGAGCAGGCCCGAGAGCTGGGCCACAATCGGCTTGGGCAGGGTGGCCGGGCCTGCCGCTGCGGTCCAGATCTCCAGCTGGAAGTTCTGCACCCCGCCTTCGGCCAGGCTGGGCAGCTCTGGCACCAGCGGACTGCGTCCGGCGGAGGTCACACCCACGGCCTTGAGCTTGCCCGCCCTGATCTGGGCCATGGCCAGACCGGGGGGCAGCAGCGACAGATTGATTTGCCCGCCAATCATCGCGGTGATCACCTGCGGATTGCCGGGGTAGGGCACATGCACCGGATCAATCTGGGTGCGGGTTTTCAGGTACTCCATGCCGATGTGGCCAACCGTGCCGTTGCCGGGTGTGCCGTAGTTCCATGTGTTGCCTGCGTTGCGGGCGGCCACGAAAAACTCCTGCGCGGTGGCACCCGGGGAAGACGCCGGTACGGTCAGCACCAGCGGTGCCGTGGCGATCAGGCTGATGGGTGCGAGATCTTTGGCGGGGTCAAACGGTGTTTTGGGGTTGAGCAACTTGGCAATCGTCATGTTGCCGTTGATCATGATGCCGATGGTGTGGTTGTCGGTGGACTTGACCACCAAGTCGGCTGCAATGTTGCCGCCTGCGCCAGGGAGGTTCTCCACAATCACGGGCTGGCCCAGCGCCTTGGACAAGGGCTCGGCCAGGGCACGGGCCACCAGATCCGGGGATGAGCCTCCGGGGAAGCCCACCAGAATCTTGACAGTCTTGGTGGGCCAGGGCGCGGCTGCCTGTGGCGCTACAGGTGCTTTCTGGGCTGTAGCCCATGTGCAGACAGCACAAGCAGCTATCAAAAGTGTAGTCCGGCGAAGTAGGAGGCGTGGCATCTCAAATCCTGTGAGTCTCAAAACTCACATTATCGCCACGCTGGCGGCGGCCCAAGCCTTGTCCAACGAGGTATGAGCCTGAAGGGGACGCGTATTTCCACCCAGAAATGAGCCCGAGGCGGCGAATTTGGGGTTGAACTGATGGCTTGATCATCCAAGGATGGTGATCGACATGGATGAGGCCAGGCTGCGCAC
>JANOAP010000291.1:0-5760 GCA_031411175.1 Rhodoferax sp.
GCGGCTGAGGAGCGCAGCGGGCGGCGGATCAGCAGCGCAGATGTTTGAGCCCGCAGGGCGAGTTTCTGCGCTGCCCGCCGACCGCGAGCACCGCAAGGAAGCCCGAAGGGCCCGCGTGCAGGGTCGCCTGGCCCGCACCGCCTGCCGGGCGCTCTCATTACCGGGCAATCTGTCAACGAGGCGATCACACTCGACAAATCCGTCGCCCCGACGCCACAATGACAAGCCCAACCAGGAGAAACGAATGAGCGCTTATGTGATCTTTGACGTCGAAATCCGCGACATGACGCGGTATCAGGAGTTCATGAAGGGCGTCAAGCCCGCACTGGACGCCGCTGGCGCACGGTACCTGGCACGCGGCGGTGCCCACAAGGTCTATGAAGGTAACTGGGAGCCCAGGCGCATCGTCGTGCTGGAGTTCCCGTCCGTTGCTGCATGGGAGCAGTTCTATACGGGGCCGGTGTACCAGGGCCTGAAGTCCATCAGGGACGAATGCAGCTCGGCCCGGCTGGTCTCGGTTGAAGGGCTGGCACCCTGAGTATGCCCTGGGCTGTTACCAGCGTAACGGCCCATTAACTTTTGGCAACCATTTACCAGACGCAGTAATCCGCTATCGCAAGGTTTCGCAACTACATTCACCGAGCCCCAAGCCCGGGGCTGTTGATGCAAAGAAAACCTTGAACTTTTACACGCCACCCTGCGCTACGCGCGCACATCGCCAGTTCACCGTGACGCCTCTGATTTTCTTTGGCATCTGCCTAGCGGCTGCGCTGCTGCCACTGCTGGCGCTGACGTCCATACAACGCTTTGGGCCGACGGGCTGGGCTCAGTTGTTCAGCACCGTGGCCGCCTGGCTCTGGCTGATGGCGGCAATGGTGGCGATGGGGGTGTTGGTGCTGTCCGGCCTGATGTGGCGGACGGGAGCCGACTGGCTCCAGGAGAAGGGAGCCCGATTGTCAGAATTTGTATCCCGACACCGGGCCCGGCCGTTGACTTTGCTGGTTACAGCTTGAAGCCGACAACCTTCTGACGCTGCTCGCCCAGGCCGTCAATGCCCCGGTTAATCACGTCGCCCTTTTTCTGGAACTGTGGGGTGGGATTCATGCCCAGGCCAACGCCGGGAGGCGTGCCGGTGCAGATCACGTCGCCGGGCATCAGCGTGAAAAACTGGCTGCAATAGCTGACGATCTTGGCGCAGCTGAAGATCATCGTCTTGGTGTTGCCGGTCTGCTTGCGCTCGCCATTCACATCCAGCCACATGCCCAGCTTTTGCGGGTTGGTAATTTCGTCCGTCGTCACCAGCCAGGGGCCAATAGGACCGAAGGTGTCGCAACCCTTGCCCTTGTCCCATGTACCGGCGCGCTCGATCTGGAACTCGCGCTCACTCACGTCATTGCACAGCGTGTAGCCGGCCACGTACTTGAGGGCGTCCTTCTGCGACACATAGCGTGCGCGCGTGCCAATGACGATGCCGATTTCGATTTCCCAATCGCCCTTGACCGAGCCTTTGGGCAGCATCACGTCGTCATTGGGGCCTTGAATGCAACTGTTGGCTTTCATGAAAATGATCGGCTCTTTCGGCACCGGCATGCCCGCTTCAGCCGCATGATCACGGTAGTTCAAGCCGATGGCAATGTACTTGCCGATATTGGCCACGGGTGCGCCCATGCGGGGCGAGCCCTTGACCAGCGGCAGCTTGTCGGTCTTGAGCTTGCGAATTTTGGCCAGCGTGGCATCTCCAAGTGAGCCACCGTCAAAGTCCTTGACGACGGCGCTGAGGTCGCGAAGTTTGCCGTCGGCATCGACGAGGCCGGGTTTTTCCTTGCCGGGGTTACCGTAACGAACCAGTTTCATGGGTTTGCCTTTCAGTTTTTGTGGATGAAGATTGAAACAGTCTCACTACTGTGTGTACTGTCGCGCCCGCGAGCTTATCAGCAATCAGTAAGTGGAGCGTCCGCCCGACAGGTCAAACACCGCGCCGGTCGAGAACGAGCAGTCTTCGCTGCACAGCCAGGCCACCATGGCACCCACTTCTTCGGGTGTGCCAAAACGCCCCATCGGAATTTTGGACAGCATGAAGGCAATGTGCTCGGGCGACATCTGGTCAAACATGGCAGTCTTCACCGCTGCGGGGGTCACGCAGTTCACGCGGACGCCAGTGTCCGCCAGTTCCTTGCCCAGGGACTTGGTGAGCGCCATCACGGCGGCCTTGCTGGCACTGTAGGCGCTGGCATTCGGGTTGCCGTCTTTGCCGGCCACGGAGGCGATGTTCACGATGCGGCCGTAGTTGCGACTGCGCATGTGCGGCACCAGTTCGCGGCAGCAGTAAAACAGGCCATTGAGGTTGACGTCCATTACCTGGCGCCATTGCTCGGGCGGGTAGTCCCACACCTTCATGTTGGGGCCGGTAATGCCGGCGGAATTCACCAGCACATCGACCACGCCTTGGGCCAGCGTCTGCTGCACGGCGGCCACCACGCTCTCGTGCCGGGTGACGTCCACCACCACGGTCTGCACGGGGGCTCCAAGCTGCTTCACACCCTGCTCCAGCGTGGCTGCATTCACGTCCCACCACACCAGTTCAGCGCCAGAAGCCAGCAGCCGCTGCGAGATGGCAAAGCCCAGGCCAGATGCGCCACCGGTAATGACCGCGCGGCGGCCTTTCAAGTCAAGCTGATTCATATCGTCATGCCTCCATCCACTGCAAACAATTGCCCGGTGGCAAAAACCGATTCTTCGCTGGCCAGGTACACCACGATGGGCGCAATCTCGGCTGCTTGAGCCAGGCGGCCCATGGGCTGGCGTGCGACAAAGTTCTTGCGCGCCTCAACCGGGTCGGCATAGCTGTTGATTCGGTCACCCAGCGAGGGAGTGTCTACCGTGCCGGGGGCAATGGCATTGCAGCGGATGCCCTGGCTCACAAAGTCCGCAGCGACCGATTTGGTCAGCCCCACCACCGCCGCCTTGCTGGCACCGTAGGCGAAGCGATTCGGCAGGCCCTTCAGGCTGCCACACACACTGGCCATGTTGATGATGCTGGCGCCGCCCTTGCCTTGCTCAAATTGCCGCAGCATCTTGGGCAGCGCCGCCTGAATCATCCAGAACTGCGCACGCACGTTGAGGTTGAAGGCAAAGCTCCAGTCGTCATCCGTGGCCTGCAGAATGCTGCCGTTGTGCACAAAACCCGCGCAGTTGAAGAGCACGTTGAACGCTGGCGAGCGGTCAATCAGGGCATGGATGGCGGCTTTGTCCATCACGTCAAGCTTTTGCGTGGTGACGTTGGCCACACCGGCATAGCTTTCAAGCAGCTTCTCGTTCACGTCGGTGGCCAGCACCTGCGCGCCTTCTGCGGCCATGGCCAGCACACTGGCGCGGCCGATGCCCTGCCCTGCTGCGGTGACCAATGCGGTTTTTCCTTTGAGTCTCATTGCGTTTCCTTTGTCCTTTGTGAATTGAGTTTGACTTGCGGGTTGCAGATGTTGGATTGCTACTTATGGGTTACGACGTATGGATTGCGGCGTAGGCCTTACGGTCTGCCGCTGATCTGAACGTCGGCAACTTGCCGGGCGGCGATCACGGGCCAGTCCCATTCAATGCCCAGGCCCGGCGTGTCCGGCGGAAAGGCATAACCCCCTTCGACCCTGATGCGGCTGGTGGTTATGTCGTCCAGTTGCGGAATGTATTCCACCCAAGCCGCGTTGGGCACGCCCGCGCACAGGCTCACGTGCAGCTCCATCAGGAAGTGTGGGCACACCGGCACATCAAAGCCTTCCGCCAGATGCGCCACCTTGATCCACGGCGTGATGCCGCCAATGCGGGCCACGTCGGGCTGCACGATGCTGCACGCACCCTGCTCCAGGTATTCGCGGAACTGGCTCAAATGGTACATGGACTCGCCCACCGCCACGGGAATAGCGGTGTGCTCAAGCAACTGGCGGTGGCCTGCCACATCTTCAGCAGGCAAAGGCTCCTCAAGCCAGGCGAGGTCCAGCGACGCAAAGGCTGCGGCGCGGCGCACCACCTCGGGCCGGTTAAAGCCTTGATTGGCGTCCGTCATGATCTCGAAGCCGGGGCCTACTGCCGCACGCACGGCAGACAGGCGCGCCACATCTTCGCTCACATGAGGCCGCCCCACCTTGATCTTGGCACCCTTGAAGCCCAGCGCTTTGGCGGCCAGGGTCTGGTCCACCAGCTCGTCGGCGCCCAGGTGCAGCCAGCCGCCCTCGGTGGTGTACACCGGCACCTTGGGCTGCGCGCCACCCAGCAAGAGCCACAGCGGCAGGTTCTGGCTGCGCGCACGCCAGTCCCACAGCGCCGTGTCCACACAGGCCAGCGCCAGGCTGGTGATGGCCCCGACTGCCGTGGCATGGGTGTGGAAGAACAGGTCTTTCCAGATGGCCTCAATGTTGAGCGGGTTACGCCCTATCAGCCGGGGTGCCAGGTGGTCGTGCAACAGCGCCATGATGGACGAGCCACCGGTGCCGATGGTGTACGCGTACCCCGTAGCCTCAATGCCATCACTACAGCACAGCGTGAGCAACACGGTTTCCTGCGTCACAAACGACTGAATGGCGTCGGTGCGTACCACCTTGGGCGGCAGGTTGACCTGGCGCAAACGAACGGAGTCAATCGTGACGTGGTGGTTCATGAGACTTGAAATATTAAGCGGATTGAGGGTTTTGCCGGATGCCGCTTGATACATTTGATGGGATTATCAATTGGCCTTACCACTTGTCCAATTCTGGCATACCCTAGGTTTCCAAATTCCCGCCTTCATTGCTGACCACGCCGCTTCTTCCTTACGAACTTCATGCCACTGCAAACCGTAGAACCGCAACGCCTGTACCGGCAGATCGCCGAGCAATTGCGCTCGCTGATCAGCAGGGGCGAGTTTGCTGTGGGCGCGCGCTTGCCTGCTGAACGTGATCTGGCCCGGCAGTTGGGCGTGAGCCGCCCGTCTGTGCGTGAAGCGCTGATTGCGCTGGAAGTAGAAGCCTGGGTGGAGGTGCGCACTGGCTCCGGCGTGTATGTGCTGGACCGCTCTGCTGGCACCCGGCAGACCGATCCTGAAGCCATTCCCCCCGCCGAATGGGGCCCGCTGGAGTTGATCCGGGCGCGCCGCGTGATTGAGGGTGAGACCGCCGCCATGGCTGCAGCGCTGGCCAAACGCAAAGACGTGGGCGCCATGCGCAAGGCCATCGAATCCATGACCGCTGATGCCGACCAGGGCGTGATGCCACTGGAGGGCGACCGCGCATTTCACACCGCCATCGCGCAGACCAGCGGCAACGTGGTGCTGGTGGAGACGGTGCAAACCTTTTGGGATTCACGGCGCGGCCCGCTCTTCATGCGGCTGGGCGGCCATTTTGAAACCTTCAAGTCATGGCGCGCCGCGATTGAGGAACATCATGCCATTCTGGATGCGGTGCAGCAGCGCGATGCGTCTGCGGCCCGCGCC
This sequence comes from Rhodoferax sp., assembly GCA_031411175.1. GTDB lineage: Bacteria > Pseudomonadota > Gammaproteobacteria > Burkholderiales > Burkholderiaceae_C > JANYCG01. The sequence continues at coordinate 5,459 of JANOAP010000291.1, forward strand.
GCCATGCACGAACACATGGACAAATCACACGCCCGATTCAGTGCGAGCTGGCGCCGCACGAAACGCAGTTAGGCCCCACCAGGTCCTATACCAAGCCCCAGTAACACCAGCAACCCGGCAACCTTTTATTTCAACCCAGGAGACCCTCATGAAAACCTTGACCCAGAAACGATTCACACTCAAAACTGTAGCTGCTTGTGCCCTATTGACGTGGGCTACAGGCCTAATTGGCACGTCAACCATGGCTTGGGCGCAAACCAAGCTGAAATGGGCGCACGTCTATGAGACGTCGGAGCCGTATC